>CAYXBY010000068.1:0-7935 GCA_964463325.1 uncultured Lachnospiraceae bacterium
CTGCGGCCGGCACCCCTGCACCCCGGGATTTGAGCCGGAGCTTGCCGCTCTTCCCGGGCCACTGCGTGCATTAATGTTATTTGTGGGCACTGCCTGCGGCGCCTGCTCCCATGCAACCTGGCTTGGCGCTGTAGTGCACTGGCTTTGCTGAGGCTTGGCACATCCCGTTGCACCCAATCCCCCCCCTGCTTGAAAGTTTCGCCCGCCTTTTCAAAGGCGGCGCGGGTCCAGCGCCGCGTGGCGCTGGTCGCCGCCCGCAGGCGGCGAAATCCCCCCGGCCGCAGGCGGCGAAATTTCCCCATCACCACTTGACATCAATATACAGCGGGTAGTGATCCGAAATCGGGTCAAACCACTCGTCCGTGAGGCGGCGGAAGCTGTTGACCACGGCGCCCGGCGCATTTTTCAGCATAATGTGGTCGATCGCCTGCGAGAACTGCCCCGCATCGCCGCGCGCATAGCCCGCCGGGCTGCAGGGGTGATGCCCCCGCGTCTCGTCACAGTCGCCGCTGCATATATCGTGCACCTCGACCCAGCCCTCAGCCTGCGCACGCTCAAGGCACAGACTGTTCATCGAAGCGTTAAAATCGCCCATCAGCACGCAGGGACAACCGTATTTGGCGTAGATCTCGTCCATTTTTGCCGACGCCAGCCCGATCTGGTGCGCACGCGCCTCGTTCGAGTGCGCTTGATAATTCTTAGCCTCGGGATTTGACGACTTCCACCACAGGTGCGTCGTCATCAGCGCAAACCGCTGACCACCCTCTCGCGCCTCAAAAACACCAAAGCAGTAGGATTTGGTCTCGCCGTTGTTAAAGCTGCCCTCAAAGCCGTCAATGTGCTCGTCGTAAAGGTAAAAGCCCGACTCCAGCAGCTTATATTTGTCCGAACGGTAAACTATCGGTGTGTCGCCGCCCGAAATGTAGGCGTAACGCGCCTCGCCGCCGTCCGGCAGCGCAACGCGAGACATGCGCGCCATCATCAGTCCCGCCATGTGCGCCGAAACCTCTTGCAGACCCAGCACATCGGGCATTATCTCGGTGTAGGCGCGAACCAGACCGCCCACCCGTGCCTCGGCTGAGCAATCCTCGCCGCGCTCAAGCCACGCCTCGCGGTTTTTGTCGCATTTCCATTGATTATTTGACATCAGTATCATAAAATTGCCTCCTTATAAATAGCTGTCGGGGCTCCTTCCTTTGGAAAGCTCACCCGTTAATACCATACACCGCCGCGCGGCCGCGCGTGCCCGTCTGCCGCACCAACCCCATGGCGACGAACACCTTGAGCGCCGAATAGACGTCAATTCCCCGCAGGTGCGCCGCGCGGCCGAACTCGGCAGCGGTAAACTCAGGCGGCAGCCCCTCGGGCAGGTGGGTCGCGTAGTCAGACGGCGAATTAAAATCAAGTATATCGAGCAGACCTGTCGGTATCATCTCATAGCGCTCGGCGCGACGGCGCCCGCGCTTTTTTTGTATGCGAAATTCCTCGACCTCAAGCAGCGGCGCGCGCAGGCTCAGTCGCGGGTCGCCCAGATAGGGCAGCAGCGAATACAGCTCTGCTATCATATCGAGCGCCCCCTCGTGCTTGGGCGAGCTGACCCGCCGCACCACCTGTGCGTCCGCCTCGGCGAGGTAGGTCACGTGCTTCTTTGCGACAAGCGGATGCAGCACGGTGACGCGGTAGTCGGTCGCCGTCAGATAAAACTCCAGCTTGTCGCGCAGCGGGTAGAGTGCGCCGGTCTGTATCTCGAATATATCCTCGCCGCACAGCACGTCGGCGACAAAGCCGCGCGCGCGGCCGCCGTCTGCGGAGGGCGCCAGCCTCACCTCGTGGCAGCTCACGTCCTCGCAGACAAATCTCTTGAGCATGTTGTGCAGCCTTTTTTCGTTAAGGCGGCCAATGCCGTCGCGCTCGCGCGCGGACAGCAGCAGCTCGCGGCAGATGCGCTCAAAATGCAGCTGCTCTGCCCTGCTGATCATGTGGCGATGCCCGCAAACTGATTGCTGTACAGCTTGCTGTACTCGCCGCCGCGCGCCAGCAGCTCGTCGTGGTTGCCCGCCTCGGCGACGACGCCGTCCTTAATGACGACTATCTTATCCGCGTCGCGTATGGTGGACAGGCGGTGCGCGATGACCAGCGAGGTACGGTTTTTCATGAGCGCCAGCATGGCCTGCTGAATGTGCATTTCGGTGCGCGTGTCGACCGACGACGTCGCCTCATCCAGAATGAGTATCTTGGGATCGGCCAGCACGGCGCGGGCGATGGACAGCAGCTGCCGCTGTCCCTGCGACAGGTTGCTGCCCGACTCGGCCAGCTGCGTGTCGTAGCCGTCGGGCAGACGGTCGATAAAGGTGTCGGCACGGGCGGTGGCGGCGGCAGCGCGAAGCTGCTCGTCGGTGGCGTCGGAGCGGCCGTATTTTATGTTCTGACGTATGCTGTCGCAGAACAGCACGGTGTCCTGAAGCACGATGGCGATGGAGCGACGCAGCTCGGCCTTGGGTATGTCGCGTATGTCGATGCCGTCAATGGTAATGCGGCCGCCGTCGACCTCATAAAATCTTGTGAGCAGGTTGACGATGGTGGTCTTGCCCGAGCCGGTAGCGCCGACAATGGCGACCTTCTGCCCAGCCTTTACCTCAAGGTTTAGCCCGCGCAGCACCTGCTCGCCGGGAACGTAGGAAAAGTCAATATTTGAGAAGCTGATGTCGCCGCGGATGGAGGCGATATCAAGGCTGTGCCGCCCCTCGTCGACCTCGTCGGCGCTGTCCATTATCTCAAAAATGCGCTCAGCGCCCGCCAGCGCCGTGAGTATAGTGGCGTACTGGTTGGCGATCTCGTTGATGGGGCGCGAAAATTTCTTGGAATATTGCAGCATGGCCTGAATATTACCAACGGTGATGGGCCGCATGCCCTTGATGGGATTGAGCAGCAGCGCCCCGCCAAAGGCGGCGATGAGCAGATATTGCAGGTTGCCGAGAATGTTCATCAGCGGTCCCATGACGCTGCCCCAGACGCGCGCCTTGACGCTGACATGGCTATATTCCTCGCTGGACTCGCCAAAATCGCGGACAGCGGCCGGCTCCTTGCCGTAGGCTACCACCGTCTTATACCCCGTCACCATCTCCTCGACCTGACCGTTCAGCTTGCCCAGCAGCTGCTGGCGGCGGACGTAGTGCCGGCGCATGAATTTGGCCAGCGTGGACGATATTATTATGGTGAGCGGGATGGTGACGCAGGCTACCAGCGTCAGTATCCAGCTGTAGTACAGCATCATGGCCAGCGCGCCTATCAGCGTCAGGGCGCTGGAGACCAGCGACGATATCGACTGCGAAATGGCGTTTGAAACGTTCTCAACGTCGTTGGTCATGCGCGACATTATGTCGCCGTGGCGGTGCGTGTCGGTGTAGCTGATGGGCAGGCGGCTGATCTTGTGGAACAGATCCCCGCGCATGCGGTAGACCGTCTGCTGCGACAGCTGCGCCGCGAGCAGCCCCTGGAAAAAGGTCAAAACACCCGAAACGATAAAAACTATAAGCATGACGACCAGGAAAAAGGTCAGGCCGTGGCGCTGCTCGTAGGTGATGGTGCCGTCCTCGTTCTCGACGGCGGCGGTGTAGTCCTTAAAATGAACGGTAATGCCGCTCTCGCTCGAATATTCAAAGGTGTCGATGGCGTTGCTTTGCAGCATGGGACCGAGCAGCTCGAGCACGGTTATGACCGTCATTATGGTCAGCAGCGAGATGAGCGCCACGCGGCTGCGACCGATGTAGCGCAGCAGGCGGCCGATCGTCCGGCGGGCGTTTTTGGGCTTTTCCATGGCCATGCGGCCGCCCATTGGGCCGCCGCGCGGGCGTCCGCCGATATTGACGCGCATGTTGGGCGCGTTTTCGCGGCCCTTTGGAGGCTGATTATTCATTTGCGGTCACCTCCCCGGTTGAATTATTGCCCTGCATTTGGGAATCATAAATATCGCGATAGGTTGCGCAGGTGCGCATAAGCTCGTCATGCGGTGCGCAGTCGCGGATGGTGCCATTCTCAATGACAGCAATGCGATCGGCGTTTTTGACGCTGGCGATGCGCTGCGCTATCATAATGACTGTCGTGCCGGCAAGGCGCTCGCGCAGAGCGCTCTGAAGCCGCGCCTCGGTGGAAAGGTCGAGCGCCGAGGTGGAGTCGTCAAGTATGAGTATCTCGGGGCGACGCACCAGCGCACGCGCGATGGACATGCGCTGCTTTTGTCCGCCCGAGAGCGACGCGCCCTTCTCGGCAATAAAGGTGTCGTAGCCGTCCTGGAAGCCGCCGATAAAGTCGGCAGCCTGCGCCACCTCGGCGGCCTCGGCCACCTCGGCGTCAGTCGCGTTGGGCTTGCCCCAGCGGATGTTGCCGGCGACGGTGTCCGAGAACAGCTCGCTCTTTTGCATCACAAAGCCCATGCGGGCGCGCAGGCGCTGCGTGTCCCACTCGCGGACGTCGATGCCATCGACAGTCACGCTGCCCTCGGTAGCGTCGTAAAAGCGGGGGATGAGGTTTACCAGCGAGGTCTTGCCCGCACCCGTCGCGCCGATGACGGCCAGCACCTCGCCGCGCTTGACGTCGAGATCGATGTCATGCAGCACAGGGCGGCCGGTGGTGCCGGGATAGCGGAAGCCGACGCCGCGGAAGCTGATGCAGACGTCGTCGCGCCCCTCGCCCTCGCGGCGGCCGGAGCTTATAACAGGATCGGATTCAAGTATCTCGAGCACGCGCCGCGAGGAGGCAGCCGCGCGGGAAACGGACTGGAACACCATAGTCACCATCATGACAGAGCTGAGCACCTGCGTGATATAGGTGATGGCGGCCATGATCGAGCCGATGGAGACAGACGACGCAGCCGCCTGTCCGCGCAGTCCGGCGATGAGTATGACGGCGATGACGGAGACGTTCATTATAATATTAAGTATGGGCGACATGATGGCGAATATGCGCAGCACGCGGTAATTGATGTCGCGCAGGGCGCCGTTGGCGTTGTCAAAGCGGGCATTTTCGTAGTCCTCGCGGACATAGGCCTTGACTACACGCGCGCCGCCGACGTTTTCCTGCACCACAGAATTGACCTTATCCAGCCGCGTCTGCACCTGCGAGAACAGCGGCGTGGCACGCGAGAGCACCAATATCAGCATGACCAGCATGACCGGCAGTGAGCACAGCAGCACCACGCCAAAGCTGAGGTTCAGCGTCAGCAGCATGATGGTGCCGCCGATGAAAAAGATGGGCGCGCGGACGAACATGCGCGTTATCATCTCAACGAATTCTGTCAGCATCGAGACGTCGTTGGTCATGCGCGTGACCAGCGAGCCGGTGGTGAATTTGTCAGTCTGCTCAATGGAAAGCGACATTACGCGGCGATAGGCGTCGCAGCGCAGGTCGTGACCAAAGCTTTGGGCGGCGCGGGCGGCGGTGTAGGCGCAGAAGGTGCCGAAAAAGCCGCCAATGACCACCAGCGTCAGCATGGTGGCGCCGATGCAGATTATGATCTGCATGGAGGTATACGGCCCCTCACCGCAGAACAGCCGCATAATAAAGCTGGCGAGGGCGTTGTCTGCAATGTCAGACGAGCCGACAATGCCGCAGTCCACTATCACCGACATCAGCTTGGGCTGGAACAGATCCGCAACCACCTCGCCCATCATCATGAGCGGCGAGATGAGCACGAGATACCAGTAGGGACGAAGATATTTAGCTATTTTTCTCATGAGTCCTCCTCCCCGCCAAGCTCGAGATGACGCGCCATATTGTCACGCATGCGTCCCAGCAGCTCGAGCAGCTGACGGCTTTCCTCGGGCGTGATGCCCTGCATGAGTATGTTGTCGGCGGCGATGGAGGCCTCGCGCGAGGCTTGCATCAGCTCGCGGCCGCGATCGGTAAGATAGACGCGCAGTGCACGCATGTCGTGGTCATCCTGCACGCGGCGGACATAGCCCTGCGCCTCCAGGCGCTTGGCAGTGACGCTGATGGTGGGGGTGGAAAGGTGAGTCCGGTGGGCGAGCTCGAGCTGAGTCAGGCCGTCTTCGTGCGCGAGGTTCATAATGAGTCGGCGGACGCTGAGCTGCTGCATTACACTGTCATTTTTCCGCATTTGGGCGGCATAAAGCCGCGAGATGTCGTGTATCACCATGGGAGGTGACTCGACGATGCCCTGCGGACGGCATGAACAGGCAAACATTTTTTGTTTCATCCAATGCTCCTTAATTAATTAGTTTACTAACTAATTATATCACCGCCCTGTCGCTTTGTCAATAGCCGCGTCACTGACTTTTCTGCCACCCTGAGCAAAAAAATTGGTTGCACGAAAATAAATTGTTAGACATTAAAGCCGGGTGGGTGGTGCAAATTATTAAGGAGCGCCTCTGCGGCGTCAATCACAGATGAGAAGGAAGCAATTCCCATGAAGAATAAGATAAAACGCATCGCCGCCCTGCTGGCGGTCATAATAATAATATTTACAATATCACCCGCCGCAAGGGACAGCACGCTGCCGTGCATGGCGACGGCGACGGCCGCCGACACGCAACAGCTGCTGCTGAGTCCGGGCGGCATGGCATTTGGCGTCAAATTTCACACTGACGGCGTGCTGGTGGTCGGTTTTTGCGACATACAGACCGAAAACGGCAAAATAAATCCCGCCTATGAGGCGGGCGTGCGGATAAAGGACGTCATAACGGCGGTCAACGGCGTGCCGCTGGCCGGTGGGGAGCGTCTGACGCAGCTGATCGAGGAGTCGGGCGGGGCGCCGGTGGTGCTGACCTGCCGCCGCGACGGCCGTGAGCTTAGCTTTACGCTGACGCCGGCCTTTTGTCCGGCAGAGAATCGCTACAAAACCGGCATTTGGGTGCGCGACAGCGGCGCGGGCATCGGCACGGTGACATTTATCATGCCGGAATCGGGCGCATTTGCGGGTCTGGGGCACGGCATTTGCGACGGTGAGACAGGCGAGCTGATACCCATGCAGCGCGGCTTTGTCACGGGCGTGACGGTCAGCGGGCTGGAGCGCGGCGTGGCGGGCGACCCGGGCGAGCTCAAGGGCTATTTCAGCTCGGGCAAGTGCGGGACACTGATCGGCAACACGGAAAACGGCGTTTACGGTGTCCTGACGCAGCTGCCCTGCGAGTCTCCCGAGCCGGCGATGCCAATTGCGACGCGCAGCGAGGTGCGCGCGGGGGCGGCGTATATCTGGTGCACGCTGGACACAGGCAGCCCGCACCGTTACAGTGTTGAGCTGTCGGACATCGACGTGGGCAGTCGCACCAACAAGTGCTTTACCGTGACCGTGACCGACCCCGCGCTGCTTGAGCGGACAGGCGGCATAATTCAGGGCATGTCGGGCAGTCCCATCATACAGGGCGGGCGGCTGGTCGGCGCGGTGACGCACGTGCTGATCAACGATCCCACGCGCGGGTACGGTATTTTTGTTGAGAACATGCTGGATTCCATGCCGGAGGTGCTGAGGTGAGGCGAGGCGCGGTGATGAGCTTTTGAGAGGGCAGCGGCGGGAGATGAGGGGGACGGTCATTTAGCATGTAAGGGCTGCCGCCGGAATACGTTAAGCTGTGCCGACACCTGACTGAGAGACGCGGTACAAGTCTCAAGCGGCTTAATGAGCCCGACTGCGCTCAATTTTGTGTTCAAAGGGCGTGGATAATATCGCCTGGTGACGGCATGGTAGCTCATGAAGTGATCGAGTCTTTGCTGGAAGATTTGCTTGCGGCAAAAGGACTCGGTCACTTTGTCTATTTGCTTGTTCTAAGGCTCAAATCTATTTTAGCAGCACATTTTTCAGAATTTTTAATTTTTTTGTTGACAATGCCGCAGGAATGTGGTAGAATAATCAGGTACGTGAGTACGACCCATTAGCTCAGGCGGTAGAGCACTTGACTTTTAATCAAGGTGTCCGGGGTT
>CAYXBY010000069.1:0-7878 GCA_964463325.1 uncultured Lachnospiraceae bacterium
TCCGAAAAACGGAATGTCAAAATTCGCCAGCCCATAGCCGCTGGAAATACACTGATTCATGAGATCTCCGGCAAACAGCGCGTCGATATCCGACGGCAGAAGAACGGCATCGTCAAGGGCAAGATTCAGCGCCAGACGCTGCATTTCGCTTTCCGACTGCTCCCATGTCGGCATTCCGAAGCTGTCGGTGTCGTCGTAGAGATCAAAGCCGCGCGCAAGCGGTCCCTCGGCTTCCTTTTTTCCCACCACACTTCCCGCCGCAAGGAGCGTCGGATGGGAGGGCAGCTCTATAATCCCTCGCTGCATCACAATACCCTCGTCAGATATAAAATCACGCCGTACAGCACCGACGCCAGCGTTCCGTATAAAATCACCGGGCCGGAGATGGTGAAAATCTTCGCGCCGATGCCGAGGATCCAGCCCTCCGCCTTGGTGTCAATCGCCTGCGAGACCACCGCATTGGCAAAGCCGGTGATCGGCACCAGCGTTCCCGCGCCCGCAAAGCGCGCAATGCGGTCAAAAACGCCAATGCCGGTCAGCAGCACAGCGACAAAGACCAGCGTCACCGAGCACAGCAGCCCGGCATCCTCACGGTCGAGCCCCACCAGACCGTACACCTTGTTCAACACCTCGCCAATGGCGCAGATAGCGCCGCCGCAGGCGAATGCCCGCACACAGTCCCGCACCAGCGACGACCGCGGCGCACGCGCATCGGCATAGCGGGGATAGTTCGCTTTTGATATATTCATGCTTTTTTCTCCGTTTTTTCTTTTAGTTTGTGCCAAAACGGTGAGAAAAAATAAAAATATTTTTGGAAAATGAAACTTTTACGCGCTTTTTTCGGTCGTATATGACAGAAGCTTCAAAAATGGAGGGCGGCGATCAAATGTCATCGAGAAAAACTGTTGTCCGCGCCCGGGAGGGCGACAGAGATGCCATGGAAAGGCTGTATCGCGAATATTATAACGATGTATATCGCTATTGCGTCTATCGCTGCGGCGACCTGCATGTAGGTGAGGATCTTGCACAGGAGACCTTTTTGCGGCTCCTCCGCTACAGCGACGGTCTCGAGCAGCTGAAAAAGCCCAAGGCGTACATCATTAAGGTAGCCTGCAATGTTGCAGCAGCGCCGCCGCCTCGGCACCGCAGCCGCTTGAGCCGCTGCACGAGGGCTTGGCTGCCCCCGCTGCATACGGTTCTGACAGCCGCGAGCGTGTGCGCCATGCCATCTCACAGCTTGGCGATGAACAGCGGCAGGTCATAATAATGTTCTATTTCAACGACCTGTGTATCTCTGACATCGCGAGCATATTGAAGCTGCCGCAGTCGACGGTCAAAAGTCGCCTGCGCCGCGCACGTGAGCAGCTCAAATTACTGCTTATTAAGGAGGGTTTTCATTAATGAATGATCGAAAATTGCGTAAGTTGCTAAAGGAAAATGCAATCGACAGCCGCTCCGCCCGTCACACGTCAGGCCGACGTTGGCTGCGCCGCCTGACACAGGTAGCGGCCTGCCTGCTGGTGGTCTGTTTGCTGGGTGTGGGATATGTGACCATGATACGCTTTGTCGGTATGCCGGGCGACCCGCAGGATAACTCGCCCGAGCCTGGCATGGTCTCGGGCGACGGCTCCGGCACCACACTGCCGCCGTCCGACAGCGTCACGACAAAGCATGATCTGCTTGAAGGCGACGAAATGTCCGAGCTCGACACGAGCACAGACCTCGCCACCGAAGCCGTGAGCACGTCCGGCGAGGTCACTACCACTGTGGAGAAGCCGCCCCTGCCGCCGACCGCGCTGAGCATATACGCCGTCGATACGGCCGACCGCCTCGAGTGGGGCGCGGAGGACATCACCGGCAATTCCATGCTGGATATGGCGGTCGAGCGCCGCCTGGCGTTGGGAGAATTCGGCGCCGTCGAGGTGAATTATTACGCCACCGCAGCCCAGCTGACCGAGACGGTGCTGCGTGATGTCGCGGCAGGCGAGGCGGCAAACAGCCTTGTCACCGCGCCGGCCGAGAGCATTATGAAGCTGACGACGAGCGGTGCGCTGAACGATCTTGCCAAAATGGAGAGCATCGAGCTTGTCGACAAGCGGGAGTATTGGAACGGCTGCATGGCAGACAGTCTGATGCTCGGCAGCTCGCTGTATTTTGTCAGCGGGCGACTGTCAATGGGTACCATGCTGTCGTCGGGCGTGCTGCTTGCCGACACGGCGCAGCTGAGCCTGACGGCCAAGCAGCTGTGCACGCTCGTGATCGAGGGCAAATGGACGCTCGATCGCATGCTGTCGCTTGCCCGAGAGGCCGATGGCATCGGCCTCTCGCTCGACGGCGACGATGGCTTGCAGCAGCTGGTAAACGGCGCTGGGCTGCGGCTGGTGACCAACACGCTCAGTCGCTCCGAGGTCTGGAACGACGGCAGCCTTGAGGCACTCGTCCTCGCGGTCAACGGCCTCGGCGACAAGCTCTCGACCGGTGCTGCCGCCGGTGCGCCGTTTACTGTCACAACGCTGGGCGACTGCGCCGAAAGGACGACCTCGTCGGTCATTTTGCCACTGCCCGCCGCCACCGAGGCTGAGGCGGCGCAGGGCTATTGCGCACCGATCGCGGAGGGCGCGGTCTATTACGCCATCCCGCACCAGCGCGACGCCGACAGCATGGCCGTCGTGCTCAAGCAGCTCGCTGTCGAGCATAGCTTCGACCTTGACGGTGCCCTCACCATGCGCTATGCGCTGAGCGACGCCGAGGCGGAGGTGCTGGAGCTGGTTCTGGACGGCATGAGCATGGGGCCGGACGGCGTCATCTCGCAGGCCGAGCAGCCGCTGCTGCGGGGCGTGGCGGGTATCGGCAGCTCGTCCTCGGCAATGCTAAAAAATCTCTGCAAGATCAACGACAAGCTGCTTGCAGAATATACGCGAGCAGTCGGCTGACAGCCGACTGCGGCGCTCGGAGCTTGGTGGGCATACTCACCAAGTCCGGGCGCTTTGTTTTGGCCAAAATGACGAATGTTTTTGCGCCTTATTGACAAAAGGCGGCTAACTTGATATAATTCTTTTAGTTTTAATCGGGAGGCTTGTATGAAAAGACTGATTATGCTTGCTGCGCTTATACTTGCGCTGCTTTGCCTTGTGTCCTGCACCGGGCAAAATGCGCCGGATGACGGCACTACACCAACCGACAGCTCTACACAGCCGGTTCCATCCGCACCGCCGCTTGAGATAGTTGATCGCTGCTCGACGGAATACCATATTGTCCGTCCGGAATCAGCTTCAGATACCGTTGTTTCGGCGGCAAAGCAGCTGCACTCTGCCATGCTCTATCAGTATGAGCTGGAGTCAATGAATATTGAGTCGGATTTCATTCGTCCTAATACGGCAGCGGAGGACATATACAAGTACGAGCTGCTGATCGGCAACACCGATCGCGCCGAGACGCAGGCCGCACTCGCCGAGATACGATATAACGACTTTATCATTTGCGTCAGTGGCACGCGCGTCGTAATCGCCGGCCACAACGACTCCAAAACCGTTGAGGCGGTGAATTATTTTATTGAAAGCTATGTTTGCGGTTCGGCGCTCACACTGCCCGCGGAGCTGCGCTATGCATCAAGTGGCAGCTATGCCGGAGAGGGCGTCACGCTGATGGGCAAGCCGCTCTCGGACTACACACTGGTCTACAAGGGCTCATATCGGAGCATGGCGCAGACGATAGCCGACGAGGTCGGTATGTATACCGGCGTCGTGCTTGACATGAGCGTTGAATCTGCCACGGTGGAGGGCCCCAAGATCATTATCGGCAGCACAAAGTACGGTGTTCGCAACGATTATGCGGTCGACAGCTTTTCGGTTTCTGTCAAGGATGACAGCATACTGATAGGCGGGCGCGGGGAGTGGCCGATGGGCTCTGCCTGCCGCTATCTGATCCGCCAGATCTGCAGCACCACGGGCGATGTTGCACAGTCCGCACTGGATTATAACTACGTCCGCCCCGACAGACAGGAGTACATAAACGACATTTCCAAGCTGGCCATGCACTGGGATATCTACTTCGATACGCCCGAATGGATGCTTGATTACGAGGAAAAATATGCCGCTATGAACGATGCCGACGGGCGCCTGATGTCCTGCCTGCATCGCGGTGACATGGTCTACTACCCCGAAAACTCTATCGAGGGCATCATAAGTGCCATCCGCATGGGTGCGGACATGGTCGAGATCGACCCGCGACGCACAAGTGACGGAGTGCTGGTGCTGATGCACGACACCACGCTGACGCGCACTACAAATTTTAATGAGATGGCGGGCAAAAACGGTCTGCCGTGGTCGGAGAACATTTGCGACTGGACATACGAGCAGCTGTGCCAGCTGTCGCTGAGGACGGCAAACGGTGGCAGCGGCTCTACAGTCACCGAATACAAGATCCCGACGCTGGACGAGGTCATGAAGGTCTGCGCTGAGCGCATATTCGTCAGGCTTGACAAGCTGGATCAGTGGAGCTACGTCAAGGACATCTGGCCGATGATAGAAAAGTATAAGGCTTATACGACGGTCATATTTACCTGGCACGACCAGTTCTATTCCAGCGGCTACGCAACCGTCAAGACCTACAAGAAAAAGATGGAGGCTGCGGTCGGCAGATCAGCTTTCTCGTTTGTGGGCTGCACCATAACCGGCTCTTCCACCAATACCTTAGCGACCATCCGCAACAATAATCTCGATTACTGCGTCCGCCTGCATTGCGATTTTTCAAACACCACGCCCGAGGCGTATATTGCCAGCGGCAAGGCACTGCTTGCCGGGCTGCGCGGCAAGACGCGCTGCTATATCGACATACCCGGCAACGGCGCCAAGTATGAGACCGAAAAATATTATGCCATGCTGGACGAGGCCGGCATCAATGTGCTGCTCTGCAACAAGGGGCTGCGCATGTGTCAATACATTGCAGAAAATTATAGTGCTACGCCGTAACGCGGCTGCGCAATTAATACGCTGATATACCAGCATTGTGAAAGGACATACCATCATGTTAAAGAGAATTATTTCACTGCTTTTGGTGCTTATGACTGTTGTGGCTCTTGTCGCCTGCTCGACGCCCGGCACGGGCTCCGACACCTCTGATACCACGCCCGCCGATGCCGACACGACGACCTCTGAGCCGGTCAAACAGGCGGTTGAGGTGGTTATCGCTGAGAATTCGGCGAGCGGTTACACCGTCGTGCGCCCTGAAACCTGCACTGATGAGCTCAAAAATGCAGCCGTCGCGCTGCGTACACAGCTCAACGCTGCTTTAAAGACCAACATCGGCATTTTGACGGACTGGCATAAGCCCACCGAGCTGGTACCCGAGAGCGCACGCGAGATAGTTGTTGGTCTTTGCGACAGACCTGAGGCCGAGCAGCTGATGAAGGGACTGCGCGAGAAGGATTTTATTATCGCCTATGCCAACGAGCGCATTTACATAATGGGCGGCTGCGACGAGGCAACGACTCGTGGAGTTGAGTATTTCCTTGAAAAATATGTGGATAGCGCCACAGGCCGCGCCGCTGTTATGAGCGACCTCAGCTATACCGATCTTTATAACTATCCGCTCGGCAGCGTGTCCATCGGTGGCGTCAGCCTTATGGATTATACCATAGTGTATCCGAATGGTGATGTGATGGCAGCTGCGGCGGCGCAGAATCTTTCCGATTATCTGCTGTACTACGGCGGTATGCGCATGCAGCCGGTCGCTGACACGGCGGAGACGACCGAGCATGAAATACTGGTCGGTGCCACCAACCGCGCAGCCTCAGCGCAGGCGGCCGGCGTCCAGCTGGGCGACAGTCAGTATGTGCTGGCGCAGACAGGCAGCAGCGTGGTCATGTACGGTAAGAGCTACATGGTCGGCGGAGCTGTCAGTGATTTTATTAACAATTACGCCCACGTGACCGGCGATGGCGCACCGATCGATATCACCACGCTGCCTACGACAATGTCGGCTCGCACATTTGCGTTTGAACAGCCGGACAGCGCCATTTTGCTGATCGGCGACGGCATGGGCTATAACCACGTCGAGGCAACGCTGGCCTCGGGCAAGCTGGATGAGTTCGTGGCGCGCTCACTGCCGAATCAGGGAAGCGCTAAGACGTATTCCTATTCCGTCAAGATCGGCAACGCCGGCTACACCGACAGTGCTGCATCCGGCACGGCGCTCGCAACCGGCTGCAAGACGGTCAACGGTTACCTTGGCGTCAACAGCCGCGGTAAGAGCGTTCGCAATGTGCGCGAGCTGGCGCACTCTGTCGGCGCGCGCACTGCTATACTGACTACTGATGTCATTACCGGCGCTACGCCGGCGGCCTTCCTGGTGCACGTCAGCAGCCGAAACTCCACTGACGCGATACAGTCCCAGATAGATGCGCTGCTGGAAAAGAAAGAGTTGGATTATGCCATCAGCAATAAGGATAGTAACGACATCATCGACAGCATGCCTCCCGCCCTTTGGGGTATCGCACAGGGCGACCACGGCTATTTTTCCATGATTGAGGAGGCCTACAACGACAAGCGCTCGCATAAGATGGATCTTTCCGGCACGACCGATCGCGTGGTGCGCTACAACTCCATCATTGCTTACTGCATCGAGTTCACTATGTGCCACCCCAAGAGCGTGCTCATCGTCACGGCTGACCACGAGACCGGCGGTATCACGCTGAACTCCAACGGCAAATACATCTACACCAGTGATAACCACACCAATGTTGACGTCCCGGTCTATGCGCTGGGCTACGGCACTGAGTATTTTAATGGTACAACTGTAGAGAACACCGATATCGCTAAATTTATGGCCAAGATATACGGTGCGCAGGTATTTGGCGAATAAAACTTCGACCTGATGCTTAAAATAAAGCCCTCCATCGACGGCTGTCGCGGCCGCTGGTGGGGGGCTTTGTCGTTTTGTGGCGTGGCGCGGTGAGGCTTGTCGAGCGCTTTTTGTTGACGGCACTATCAAACAATGGTAAAATATAGGCAAGCCTCTCAAAACGAGGTGTCGGCATGGCCACACCAAACGGTAAAAATCACGGTCACGCCGGGAAAGGACGAAAAATGAAGGATATCAAAATTGCATTAGCGGTGACGCTCATGCTATTCTGCTCGCTTGGCTGCGCGGCCTGCGGAGTTGTGCAGCGCGGCAGTGAGGACACGACCACCGTTGCAGACACCACGCCACCGCCTGAAACGACGCCCGAGACGACGGACGCCGCTCAGGTGTCTGTCGGCGACATTTATTCGCGCGGGTTAGCCTATGAGTCAAACGGCGACGGCAGCTGCACGCTGACGGGACTTGGCAGCTGTACTGACAGCTGCGTGATAGTCCCCGAGGTCAACGAGCGCGGCGAGCGGGTGAGCGCCATAGCGGCGGGGGCGCTGGCCGGCAGTGGCATCAGTGCAGTCCAGCTGCCCGCGAGCGTGGGGAGCATAGGCGATGGCGCATTTGCGTCGTGTGCAGCGCTGGCATACATAGCGGTCGACGCTGAAAGCTCGGCGTTTTGCGAGGTTGGCGGGCTGCTCTATACGGCGGACATGAGCCGTCTGCTGTGCATCCCGGCCGGTTCCAACGTGACAACGCTTAACGTGACGCTACAGCTGCGGCAGGTCGCGCCACGCGCCAGTGAGGGGTGCAGTCGCCTGGGCAAAATATTGTTCGAGGGGACAGAGAAGCAGTGGAAATGCATCGTCGTCGGCGACGGCAACGCGCCAATCGCCGCTATCACACCTGTTTGCATGAAGCAGGCAGGCAAGTAGCTCTTTCTTCTTGGGGGCTTTTGAAAAAAGCCCCCAAGACCCCGCAAAGCTTTCGAACAATTAGAAAAAAAGAAATCCGGTTAAGGTTGAGAAC
>CAYXBY010000070.1:0-7832 GCA_964463325.1 uncultured Lachnospiraceae bacterium
GGAGGCGGCCGCAGGCCACCTCCCACAACAAGAAAATAAAATATCCCCCTCTCCCCGGGGAGAGGGGGCAGGGGGTGAGGGGTGCAATGAAGTATGCAATACTTCAAAACCGCCGCGGTCACCACCGCACAAGAACAGCGAGACACGCCGTGCCTCAAAAGCCCGAGGCTGCAAGCCTCACCGCGCGCCGAAGTATGCAATACTCACTCCCGCATCAATCGCAGTTCTCCCAGTTGTGGAAAACGTTGATAACGTCGTCGTTATCCTCAAGATTGTCAAGCAGCAGATTCATGTGCTTGATGTCGTCCTCGTTCTCAAGCGTGACGTAGGTCGACGGGATCTTGTCCTGCTCGGCCGACTCGATAACATAGCCCGCCGCCTCAAGTGCGTCGCGCACGGAATAAAGATCATCCGGCTCGGTGTATACCTGCAGCGTCTCCTCATCCGAGACAAAATCGGATGCACCCGCCTCAAGCGCGGCCTCCATGAGCGCGTCCTCATCCTTGACCTCCTCGCGCAGCAGGATTATCACGCCCTTATCCGAGAACAGGTAGCCCACGCAGCCCACCTGCCCCATGTTGCCACCAAACTTGTCAAAGAAGTGGCGAACCTCGCCGGCTGTGCGGTTGCGGTTGTCTGTCGTGGCCTCGACAATGACTGCAATGCCACAGGGACCATAGCCTTCATATGTCACTTTTTCGTAATTTACGCTGTCAGAGCCCATAGCTTTTTTGATTATGCGATCAATATTATCGTTCGGAACATTGTTCGCCTTGGCCTTGGAAATCAGGTCGCGAAGCTTGGAGTTGGAGGCGGGGTCGCCGCCGCCTGCCTTAACGGCAAGCGATATCTCCTTGCCTATCTTGGTAAATACACTGGCGCGCTGAGCGTCGGTCTTTTCTTTTTTGTGCTTGATGTTAGCCCATTTGCTGTGTCCGGACATAGTTAGTACCTCATATATATTAATTAAATTTTTGACATTTTCTTCAGGCAGATCAGCCAGAAGGCGCGTCCCAGCACCATGTTGACCGCCTCAGTCAGGCGCAGGCGCGTGGCGCGAACGGCCTCATCCTCTTCGTTGAGAATGCGGCAGTTGTGGTAGAAGCGGTTGAAGGCCGCCGCCAGATCGAGCACAAAACGCGTGATGTAGAAGGGCTCGTAATCGTCGATCGCGGCCTCGACCCTTTCGCGGAAGCGGCACAGCAGCTTGAGCAGCTCGGCCTCCTCGGGTGCGGTCAGCTTAAAGCTGTCGGCGCCGGCAGCGGACTCGGGATCGGCAGTGCCGTCAAACGGCAGTCCCGCCTTTTCAAGCAGCGAGCAGGTGCGCGCGTAGGTGTACTGAACATAGGGGCCGGTGTTGCCGTCAAAGCTGAGCGCGTCCTCCATAATGAAGTTGATATCGCGCATACGGCTGCCGGAAAGGTAGTAGAACACCACCGCGCCAACGCCGACAGCCTCGGCGGCCTCGTCGCGGTTGGCCAGCTCGGGGCTCTTTTCGGCCATGATGGCCTTGACCTTGTCTATCGCCTGCGCAAACAGATCACGCAGCAGAATGACATTGCCCGTCCGCGTCGCCAGCTTGGAGCCGTTGATGCTGACCGTTCCGTATGGCACGTGCACCAGCTTGTCCGCCCACGGATAGCCCATCATCTCGACCACCTTGAACCACTGGCGGAAATGCAGGCTCTGCCCTGCCGAGGTGACGTATATCGACTTATCATAATGGTACATTTCGTAGCGATCCACTGCCGCGGCGATGTCGCGCGTGGGATACAGCGACGAGCCGTCGCGCTTGAGAATGAGGCAGGGCGGCATGCCGTATTGCTCGAGATCGACAATGGAAGCGCCGTCGTCTATCTTGAGCAGCCCCATGTCACGCAGCTTCTGCACCTGCGCCGGCATGAGCTCTGTGTAGGCGCTCTCGCCCTTATAGCTGTCAAATGTTATGCCGAGCTGGCGATAGGTCTCCTCATTCGCCCGCAACGACATGGACACCAGCCAACGCCACAGCTCGAGGTTTTCGGCATCTCCCTGCTCCAGCTTGAGAAACTCCGCCCTGGCCTCATCGCCCAGCGCCGGATCCTCGGGGATAGCATTGTTTATGCGCACATAAAGCTCCACCAGCGCGTCGATGCCGCCGTTCTCGACGGTCTCGCGGTCGCCCCACTTTTTGTAGGCGACTATCAGCTTGCCAAACTGTGTGCCCCAGTCGCCGACATAGTTAATGCCTGTGCAATGGTAGCCCGCGAACTCATGCAGCCGCTTGAGTGAATGACCGATAATAGTCGTGCCGAGGTGGCCGATGTGGAAGGGCTTGGCCAGGTTGGGGGACGAATAATCAAGCACGACCTCCTTGCCCACGCCGAGCTCCGGCGCGCCGTAGCGGTCGCCCGCCATCAGTATCTCGGGCAGCACGGTGTGCGCAAGATAGTCGTTTGAGATGCGAATGTTGAGGTAGCCGTTGACGGCAGTCGCCTCGCCAACCGGCCCCGAGGCCGTCTGTGCGCTCAGCGCAGTGGCCAGCGTCTCGGCTATCTGCACCGGTGAGCGGCGCAGCGTGCGACTCAGCTTAAAGCAGGGCAGCGCCAGGTCACCCATGGCGGTGTCGGGCGGGTACTCAAGCATTGCGAGCACATCCGCAGCGCTCAGCTCACTACCCGGGAAGGCCGCCATGGCGCACCGCGACAGCTCGTCCGAAATTAATTGTTTGATCTTTTGCATATGTCTTTCCTTTCATTTGCGTCATCACAATGACACAAAATCAGATTATTTTTATCATATTTTTGTTTTCATGTGACCACAGTCACCGCGTCAGCCGACACACCGTCGCCCCGAGGAAGCTTATTATCTCGGCGCGATCCAGCAGCAGCTGTGCGCCCTTCATGCCGGCGCTCAGCGTTATTCGCTCGTGCGCCGTGGCCGACTCATCGATGAAGGTCGGGTAGCTTTTTTTCATGCCGATGGGCGACACCCCGCCGCGCACGTAGCCGGTCAGCGCCGGCAGCTCCTTGACGTGCAGCAGCTCGAGCGATTTATTACCGCTCGCCGCGGCCGCGGCCTTGAGATCGAGCTCGGCGGCGCAGGGGATGCAAAACACCACCACACCGTGACGGTCGCCCCGCGCGGCCAGCGTTTTGAAAACTATCTCCTGCGGCAGCCCTATCTGCGCCGCCACATGCACGCCCGAAAGGTCGTTCTCGTCCGGCACATATTCACAGACTGTGTATTTGATTTTCGCCGTGTCGAGACGGCGCATAGCGTTGGTTTTATTCATACTCCAGCAGCTCCCTTGCAGCCTCGCGCTGCTTTTCGGTGATGTTTATGCCGCCGAGGATGCGCGCGATCTCTCGGACGCGCTCGTCACCCTCGATAGCCCGAACCGATGTCTCCGTCCGCCCATCGGACTCACCCTTGGAGATGAGCAGGTGGCGGTCGGCCAGCGAGGCGATCTGCGCCGAATGTGTGACGCACAGCACCTGCGCCGAATGCGCCAGCTCGTGCAGCTTGACGCCTACCTTGCGCGAGGTCTTGCCCGAAATCCCGGCGTCGACCTCGTCAAATATCATGGTATCGATGCCATCGTTTTCGGACAGCACGCATTTGAGCGCCAGCATGACGCGCGACAGCTCACCGCCCGAGGCGGTCTTGGCCAGCGGCACCGGCGGCTCGCCGGGATTGGCCGCTATCATAAATTCGACGCTGTCGCAGCCGTCTGTCCCCGGCTCACAGGGCTGCTGCGCTATCTCAAAGCGCACACCCGGCATGTCGAGGTAGCCCAGTATCTCGCAGACACGCACAGCCGCCTCGGCGGCCGCACTTCGCCGCGCCTCTGACAGCCGCGCTCCCAGCGCCAGTGTCTGCTTTTTGGCGGCATCGATCAGTGACTCAAGCTCATCGGCGCGCGCATCGGCGTTGTCCAGCTGTGCCAGCCTGTCCGCCGCGGCGTCACGGAACGCCCGCACTGCCGCCACATCCGCGCCGTATTTGCGCTCGATGCGACTGATAAGCTCCAGCCGCGTCTCTATCTTATCAAGCATCGCGGACGGGTCGCCGTCAAGGTCCGCGGTATAGCTGTGGACTGTCGCGGCGATGTCCTCTATCTCGTAGCGGCAGCTCTCCAGCCGCGCTGTCAGCTCCGCCGTCTCGGGAATGGCCTCCCGCAGCTGCTCCAGCGCGCTCTGTGCACGGTCAAGCAGCACCGTGGCTGCTCCCTTTTCGCTGGCATACAGCGCACGATAGGCGAAATCGGCCTGCTTTTTGATCTTTTCGGCGCTTTGCAGGCGCAGCCGCGAGGCTGTCAGCTCCTCCTCCTCGCCCGGACGCAGCCGTGCACCGTCGATCTCCTTGATCTGATATTCCAGCATGTCGCGCAGGCGCATTTTCTCGGCCTCGTCGCGCCGCAGCGTCTCCAGCTCGTCACACAGCTTTTGCCAGTCGTGATATGCCTCGCGATATTCGGCAAGAAGCGTCCCGGTCTCAGCATAGGCGTCGAGCAGGCGGATGTGATATGACCGCTGCATCAGGCGCTGGTTGTCGTGCTGGCCGTGTATCGTCACCAGCGTCCGCCCAACCTCGCGCAGCATGGCCGCCGTGACCGCGCCGCCGTTTATGCGTGCGCTTGAGCGGCCGTCCGACGACACACTGCGGCTGAGCAGCACGCCGTCGCTATAGTCGATGCCGTATTCATCGAGCAGCGCGCGGCAGGCCTCGCCGGGGGCGTCAAACAGCGCCGTAACCGTCGCACGTTCCTCGCCTGAGCGTATCAGCTCGCGCGGCGCTCGGCTGCCCAGCAGCAGCCCGATGCTGTCGATGATGATAGACTTACCTGCGCCCGTCTCGCCAGTCAGCACGCAAAAGCCGTCACCAAGCTCGATATCCGCCTTGCGGATAACGGCGACATTGCTTATCTGAAGTGATCTCAGCATAGCGTCAAACGGTCAGCTTTTGCTTGCGGAAGCTGTCACAAAAGCCGTGCGCCAGCTCATCAGTACGCGCGATCACGATGATAGTATCGTCACCGCCGACACAGCCGAGGATATCCTTGCTCTGCGCGGCGTCGATGCCTGAGGCAACAGCCTGAGCCATGCCGGGAAATGTCTTTATAACTATGATGTTATTCACATGATCTATATGCGTGATGGCGTTTACCAGAGTCTGATTGAGCTGTGTCGCGCTGCTCTCGTCGTTGACGTGCGGTAGAACGTATCTATAAACGCCGTCCGCCGTCATGACCTTGGTCAGCTTGAGCTGGCGTATGTCGCGCGAGACGGTAGCCTGCGTGACGCCGTAGCCCAGCTGCCGCAGGCGTGTGATGAGCTCATCCTGCGTCTGTATCGCCTCTTCGGATACCAGCTTGAGTATTTCCTCTTGTCTTGTAGCCTTCATTGGGGTGTTCTCCTTCAATGCCTCAGCGCTCAGCGACCGTTGGTCATCTTCTGGCGCAATGTATTGTAAAAGCCGCGCTCCTTGAGCGTTATCAGCCGTGTTGTTTTATCTGATTTGGTGATGCTGACCGTCTCGCCGCGGAAAAGCTCGTAATTTGTGCGGCCATCGATAGTCAGGAACAGATTTTTCTCGCGCTCACATATGTTGCGCACCGTCAGCTCAAGCGAATCGGGAAAGACCAGCGGTCTTGCCGTCAGCGAGTGGGGGCAGATGGGCGTGACGCAAAAGCACTCGAGGTGCGGATGCGTGATAGCGCCGCCGGCGGCCATCGAATATGCCGTGGAGCCGGTAGGCGTCGCGATAATTAGCCCGTCGGCGCGGTAGGTCGTCACCGACTCACCGCCGCACAGCAGCTCGAGGTCGACTATTCTCGCCACTGAGCCGTTTGATATAACGGCGTCGTTCAGCGCGAACGAGGACAGCTTGCGATTGCCACGCGCGTCGTACATGTTGACGCACAGCATGGAGCGCTCGTCGATGGTATAGTTGCCATCGAACAGACGTGGCAGCAGCTTGAGCTCATCCATTTCGAGCTCGGCCATAAAGCCCAATCTGCCGAGGTTTATGCCAAGAATAGGTGTTTTTGTCAGTGCGGCGCGACGCGCGGCGTCAAGTATGCTGCCATCGCCGCCAAGCACCACTAAGATATCGGCATCACGGTAGACCTCGTCGGCAGTGGCAAAGCAAAATTCGTTTCGCATGCGGTGCATGCGGTTGATGCGCTCGCGAGAGGAGGACGGGATGAGTATCTCACAGCCGAAGCGTATGAATCTATCCGCCACAGTAAATGCCGCATGCGCCTTTTCCGTTATGTTATAATTGGTGATAACGGCCACCCGCTTTATTTGCTTTATTTGCTCCATTTTGCCCTCCTTTAGGTGTATATCGACTCGCCGGAAGTGCCGAGCACCGGCGAGAAGCGCCATTTTAGGTTAATTTGCATTCAAATAGCCCGCCAGCTGTCCGGGCTCGGGATAAGAGCACCCCTCCCCGCGGCAGGTCACGAGCAGATATTCGCAATTTCCGTCGCCGCCCGTGATAGGTGAGGGCAGCAGACGCAAAAAGCCCAATCCCGACTCGCGTGCACAGCTCAGCACACGCAGCACGGCCTCAGCGCGACGCCCCGGGTCACGGACGATGCCGCCCTTGCCGAGTCCACCGCGCCCGACCTCGAACTGCGGCTTGATCAGGCTGACCGACAGCCCGCCCTCGCGCAGCAGCGACGGCACGCCGGGCAGAATATACGTCTGCGAGATAAAGGACACGTCCATGACGGCCAGGTCGAGCCCCGTCGGCAGACCGCAGTCAGCCGCGCCGACCTCACTCAGCCGCCGCGCATTAAAGCCCTCGATATTTTCGACCCGTTTGTCGGCGAGCAGCGAGGGCGCCAGCTGACCGTGCCCCGAATCCAGCGCCCAGACGCGCTCGGCGCCGCGCTGAAGCAGGCAGTCGGTAAAGCCGCCCGTAGACGCGCCGATGTCGACACAGCGCATGCCCGCGACGTCAAGCCCGAGGGCGTCCAGCGCTGCCTCAAGCTTGAGTCCGCCACGGCTGACGTAGCGTCCCTCCCTGCTCTGCAGGAGCTCCACCGTGTGCGGCAGCGTCTCATCGACAGGCTGTGAGGGCTTGGTCAGTCTGGCGCCATCCAGCATCACATTTCCAAATGAAATGAGCGTTTTGGCCGCCTCACGGCTGCGCACGTGACCATATGCGGCAAGATAAACATCCGCCCGCACGTCAGAATTTGCGATCCAGCAGGTAGTAAGCAAGCCCGCACAGGCGCTCACTGCCCGGATATTTGTGTATCGACGCCACCGCACGATCCGTCAGCTCACCAGCATAATGCCGGGCCGACTCGGGCGTGAAGTAGGTCATAAAGGTGGTCTTGTGGTGAGCGGCATCGTTACCGCAGTCCTTGCCCAGCAGCGCGGCGTCACCGGTGACGTCAAGTATGTCATCGATTATCTGGAACACCAGCCCCAGCTTTTCGGCGTAGTCCGTCGCCGCCAGCGACTTCATGTCGCCCTTGGGCAGCCCGGCAGCCATACAGCCAAGCAGCGCCGAAACACGGATAAGGCTGCCGGTCTTAAGCCGGTGCAGCCGCAGCAGCGTCTCGAAATCAAGCGCCTGCGTCTCGCCGACAAGGTCAAGCACCTGCCCGCCTATCATGCCGAGACTGCCGGCCGCCTTGGCCAGTGCAACAACAGCCGAGGCTGCGCACAGGTCGGTCACATATTTATTCTGCGCCGTTATCTCAAAGGCGTAGGTCAGCAGGCCGTCGCCGGCCAGCAGCGCGTTCGCCTCGCCAAACTGACGGTGGCAGGTCGGACGCCCGCGGCGCATGTCGTCGTCATCCATGCAGGGCAGGTCGTCGTGGATCAGCGAAT
>CAYXBY010000071.1:0-7703 GCA_964463325.1 uncultured Lachnospiraceae bacterium
CCCTCCGACAGCCGGTGACGCAAATGAGAATTGCCGTGAGCTGACGCCCACGGCAGTTTTTGTTCAATTCTCATTGGCGGCATGATAAACGCCGGTCGGGACGTACTAAGCAGAAGTGGGGGGTCCGGGGGGAGGAACTAAGGGTTCCTCCCCCGCGGCGCACTCTTGGTTTGACCCGCCAAAGGCGGGTCAAACCGTCCCTTCTCTGCTGCGTTGCAGAAAGCGGCAAACCATAGATCACAGCTGACAATCGGTCAACCCAGCCCCGAGGCTGCAAGCCTCATGAGCCCCGAAGTATGCAATACTTTACCCTCACGAATTCCGTTCCTGTACCGCAGCTATCGAATCCACCAGTGTCTCAAGCTTCTTCGGGATGGACTTGCCGAGACCCTTCATAACAGAAGCAACATTGTTGTAGTTGCTGCCGATAAAGGTACGCATCTTCTGGTGAACAGAGTCGATCTGCTTGGTGTAAAGCACACCGGCGTCTATGTAGAAGCTGTCAATAATGCGGTCGAGCATCTCCTTGGACTCGGGGTCCTTGCAGAACTTATCCTTCAGCGTGACCTCGTAGTATGCAGGAACAACAGTGCGGTAGCTCTCGGAGGCCAGTGCCTCGAGAACCGCACCCATCTCCTGGAGGCGATCGTCAACTACGTTGCTGGGGATGGCGTATGCCGTGATGGTGTCATGCGCATAGCTGTAGTAATCATCCTGGTTCTCGTCGAGCTTGGGCATCGGAACGATACCGTAATCGCTGACCATGTTTCTCAGCGAAGCGTCCTCGGTCTGGATCAGGCGCAGCGTAACCATAGCCGCGCGGTCATTCGCGAACATCTCAGCGATGATCTCCTGCTCACCATCGGCGGCGGCGTGCTTAACAGAGTATGCACCCTCGTTGTCCCAGATGAGGCGGTTGATCTTGACGACAGCTGACGACAGACGATCAACGTCCATGGAGTATTCCAGCCAGTTGTCAGCGGTCTTGGTGAGTATGGGCAGCTTGCAGGCCGACCAGTAAGCGTCAACGCCGATCATATCCGCGTTGGTGACAAAGCCGTAAACGTCCTGCTCGGTGCGCTGACCGTCACCGTCGTCGCGGTACATGTTAGCGCTGATCTCAAACTGATAATCCAGCGTCCACTTGCCGTCGTTTACCGCCTGGTAGGGGTAGTCAAGGCCGGCGTCTGTGAACATGTTACGGTTAAAGAAGGTTGCAAAAATGAAGCGGTAGGAGGAGAGGCAGATAGCGCCGGTAGCGAAATACTGCGCCTTGCCGATGGAGGCAGCGTCGTTAAAGCCCTGCGCCCAGTATACCTGCTCGAGATCCAGATAATCGCAGTCGTAGAGGTTAGCATACAGGTTCTCGCCGGAATACATGATGGAGGCGTAAACGCTGTTGGCCATGAGATCATATTCATGCGTGCCGGACTCGATCTGTGTGCGGATCATCTTAACTATCTCGTAGTTATCGGTGCCGCTGGTCATTATGTTGTTGATGTGTATGCCGATGCGCTCCTCGACTGCCATGTTACGCTCGTAAATGGCGTCGTCGATGATGTCGCCGGAGATGCCCTCAACAGACACCTCGTCCACGCACCAGGAGCGGCCGCGGCTGAGGATAGTTACAGTATCGTTTTTATAATCCAGCTCGGGGAGGTTGTCCTGGACGTCGTACTGGTCTGCTGACGTGTCGGCGGGGGTAGTGCTGGGGTTCTGTGCGTCACCGGACGTGGTCGTGGTGGGCGCATCGGGATTGTCATCGACGTTGTTCGCGCAGGCGCACAGCAGCGAGGCAATCATCAAAACTGCCAGCACAGCGGTCAGTATTCTTTTCATGATGTAAAAGCCATCCTTTCAATAATATGATCGTCGGAGCACGCGCGCTCCGCGCAGTTAAGTTAATTATACACTATCCTGCCGCGTTTGTCAATAGCCTAATGGGCAATTTGACGAAATACCGTCTATCAGTGTGTGCTTTGCCAGCTGATCATAAAATTAGCCCTGAAATCCGGCTGCGGATCGCCGCCTGTGCGCAGTATCGCCTCCAGCGCCGCGCCCAGCACAGCCGGGCCCTCCATGACGCGCATATCCAGCCCCTCGGGCGCCATTGTGCGCAGCTTATCGACATAGACGGGGTAATGCGTCAGAATCCCGCCGCCCAGCGCGACGGTAAAGGGCGGCTCCAGCAGCCGCGTCGCGGCCGTCAGCATGCGGGCAAGACCCTCGCAGTTGCGGCTGAGTATGTCGCGGCAGACGCGATCACCCGCCCCCGCACCGCTGAAGACTGCGCCTGCAAAGGTGGCGATATAGCTACGCCCGCCGGCGTAAATGCGCGGGATGGCGTCCTGCACCGGGCAGCCGAACGCCCTCTCGGCCATTTTGGTCAGCTGGGTAGGCGCCCCCTGACCGTCATAGGCGTGCAGCGCAGCGGCAATACCGTCGCGGCCAATGTCAAAGCCCGAGCCCGATGAGCAGGGATCGATGAGATACCCCCAGCCGCCGATGCGGTGCAGCTCGCCCCCCTTGCGGACAAAGCAGACCGAGCCCGTCCCGGCGATGAGCGCGGCGCCGTCCTCGCGACCCAGCACTCCGCTCAGCAGCGACATGGCGTCAGTGCCCGTCTCGAGGCAGGCAATGCCGGAGCGCTCACGCAGCCGCTCGCGCAGATCGTCGCCGTAGCCGACGATGCCGGCAACTGCGGCAAATGCGCCCACGATCTCGTTGTCGCCGGCCGCCTCGCGCAGCCGGATAAGCTGACGGCAAAGCGCCTTCACCGCCGCGTCGGGGCCGATGTCGTTGGGGTTGACCCCGGGGCCGCTGAGGCTGTACACCACGCGGCCGTGCTCGTCAAACAAAACGCTGTCGGTCTTGGTGCCGCCGGCGTCCATTGCAATAAAATACTTCATTAATTATGTACCGTCCTGATAATAATGGAGAATGTGATGCGAGGTGGTTAAAAGCGCACCGGCGTCACGCTCAGTGTGCGGCGGGTGCGGGGATCCAGCTCAAACAGCGCACCCATGACGACAATGTCACCCCCGGCCATCTTGAAGCGCTGCGGCAGCTTGGTGCGGAAGCGGGCGATGACGCATTCGGCGTCCGTCCCTATGATGCCGCCGGTGGGGCCCGACATACCGAGGTCGGTGATGTAGCCGGTGCCGCCGGGCAGCACGCAGGCGTCGGCGGTGGGGACATGGGTGTGCGTGCCGAAAATGACATTGATGCGTCCGTCAAAATAGCGCGCCAGCGCCAGCTTTTCGCTGGTGGCCTCGGCGTGGATGTCCAGCACCGACAGGTCATATTGCCCGCGGCGGCTTTCCAGTATGCGGTCGAGCGTGTCGAAGGGCGACGCCAGCGCCTCCATATAGACCTCGCCCAGCACGTTGAGGCAAAGCACCCGCCAGCCGCCGACACGAACTATTTTGGCGCCCTCGCCCGGGCAGGCGGCGGGGTAATTTGCGGGGCGCAGTATGACCGGCGACTCGTCCAGCAGCGCGTAGGCGTCGCGGCGGCTCCAGACGTGGTTGCCGGTGGTGATGACATCAATGCCGCAGTCCAGCAGCTCGGTGGCATGCTCGGCGGACATGCCGTGTATGTCGGTGACATTTTCACCGTTGGCAATGACAAGGTCGGCGCCGAGGGCGTCGCGCTTTTGCCACAACTTACGGCGCAGATAGGGCAGCGTCGCCTGCCCGACGACGTCACCCAGTGCTAAAATTTTCATCAAGTGCAGAATTCCTTTTGGACGTTGTTAGATTTTGTGTAGCGACAGTCAGGCTGCTACGAAATAAGCTCAAGCTGCTCTCTGCTTGGCAGCTGACTGCCCGGCAGGCATATCTTGGCCGCGGCGGCGGCATTCGCAAAGGCAAGTGCGTGATGGGTCGAATTGCCGCACAGCAGACGACTGTGCAGATAGGCCGCCAGAAAGGTGTCGCCGGCGCCGGAAAAGCCGCGCAGCGTAACCTTTTGTGCGTCAACGCGGAAAAAGCCGGTCGCATCCAGCACTGCCGCGCCGCGACTGTCCAGCGTGCAGACGACATCGCAGCCGTAGCGTCCGCGCACCTCGCGCAGGGCAAGCTCGAGCGCAGCGGGCTCGTAAAGCTGTGCCTCTGGGACGCCGATAATTCCCGCCAGCTCGCGTACGTTGGGCTTGATCAGCTCGGGGCGCTGCTCGAGCGCACATAGTAGTGCCTCGCCGTCAGCGTCGACAGCCACCCGGCAGCCGCGCTTTCCGAGGCGGTGCACCATGCGCGCGTATGTGTCGACACCCGCGCCCTGCGGAAGGCTACCGCCCAGAACGGCCAGCTCGGGGGCGTAGTCCTCTACGGCATTCTCAAGCGCGGCAAGCTCTGCCGCCGTGACGGGGCCGCCGCGCTCGTTGAATTCGGTGCAGCAGCCGTCGCTGTCTATGATTTTAATGTTGGTGCGCACGCCGGCCGCGGTCGGTATAAATCGACCGTCAACACCGTCGCGATCGGTAAATGACTGTGCCGACGCCCCCGAGGCGCCGCCGCTAAAGGCGAAATATGCCGGCATGTGGCCGAGTCGGCGCAGCACAATGGCGACGTTTGCCCCCTTGCTGCCCTGGCTGACAACGACCCGCTCGGCACGGTTCAGCGTGCCAAGCTGCGCCGGCGTCGGCAGGTAGATGATGCGGTCAATACCGGGATTATAGGTTATAACAGATATTTTCATGTCGGTAGAAGCATGGCAGGCTAATGCAGGGGGCTTATGAAAAAGCCCCCTGCACACGTAAGCTCATGCGGATTTAGTCCTTCAATACCTTAATTGTCGGCGCCCAGCTTTTTGACAAAGACAGAGCTGACAATGTAAAGCGCAGCTGTAACCGCGCCGCCGAGGCTGTAGAACGACGATACCGCGCTCAGAATACCCACAACCAGCAGCCAGGTCGACACCGTGCGAACGTCAAGCAGACGGTCGGTGCGTCCCTTTACCATCTCGGCAATGGAATACGCCAGACGGTGGCAGTATCTGTAGTAGGTCAGGTTGAATATCAGAACGACTACCGCGCCCAGGATCACACCGATGCCGGCTGCCACAAACACAAGCGCAAGCAGCCCGTCGGCAAACAGACGGTCAAGCAGAGCGGTTATTTCTTCAACCTGCTCGGGCGAGAAGCCCTCAAGACTGACGCGCACAGAATTGAGAATGTCGTCAGTAAAATCAGTGACCAGCGGCGAAAGCACGCCGACAAGTATCAGCATCAGGCCGCAGAAAAGGAGCAGACTCATGACGATCCACATAATAACGCGCGTCGCCTTGATGCAGCCGCTGACCATGGTCACACCGCCGTTGCTCATCTGATCGCGACTGCCGTCGCTGGCAGTGGCGTAGGTGATCCACATGCCGATGGTGGAAATGACCGAAATAATGTTGACACCTGAGAAACGAGGCCCTTCGTCAAAGCTGAAGGTGATGGTGCCGAAAAGCGTTGCCAGCGTTGCCAAAATGCACATTGCAAGGAACAGTCCCGAGGCGAATGCCGCACGCAGATCGACCCCACCGCGGGGAGCGTAATTGTTGTCGGAGCCGGGGAAAATGTCAACCGGAGGGCGATTGTCCTCGGGCGGACGGTAGCTGCTGTTGAAGTTTTGATCGTTCATAATGATCCTCCATGTGGTTTTTTATTTTTAGTGGGAATACCTGTCAATAATTAATTCGGTTTTCAAGCCTTCCATCAAATTATTATGAAGGCTTTTGGGCCGGGAGGAGCTTTTTTCAAAAAGTTCCCCCCCGAAAGCTCTCCCTAATTCTTCAAGCTGTGAATCGGCGCGGGGACGCGGCCGCCGCGGCCGATAAAGCGGGCGGGCGAATAGCTGTTGACCGGCATAACGGGGGCGTAGCCCAGCAGGCCGCCGAAGCTGACCGTGTCGCCCACATTTTTGCCGTAGGCGGGAATTAGACGCACCGCCGTCGTCTTGGTGTTGACTACACCAATTGATATTTCGTCGGCAATAATGCCGCAAATGACGTCCTCGGACGTGTCGCCGGGGATGGCGATCATGTCCAGCCCAACCGAGCAGACCGCCGTCATCGCCTCCAGCTTTTCAAGCGTCAGCGCGCCGCGCTCGGCAGCGGCGATCATGCCGGCATCCTCAGACACCGGAATAAATGCGCCCGAAAGCCCGCCGACGTGCGAGGAGGCCATGACGCCACCCTTCTTGACAGCGTCGTTGAGCATGGCAAGCGCCGCCGTGGTGCCGTGTGCGCCACAGGACTCAAGCCCCATTTCTTCCAGTATATGCGCGACCGAGTCGCCGATCGCAGGCGTGGGCGCCAGCGACAGGTCGACGATGCCAAATGGCACGCCCAGTCGACGCGCAGCCTCGCCTGCCACCAGCTGACCGACGCGGGTTATCTTGAAGGCCGTCCGCTTGATGACCTCGGCCAGCTCAGACAGGTCGCAGTCGCCGGCGCGACGAATGGCACTGGCCACCACGCCCGGCCCCGAAACACCGACGTTGATGACCGTCTCGGGCTCGCCAACACCGTGAAATGCACCGGCCATAAAGGGATTGTCCTCAGGCACGTTGGCGAAAACGACCAGCTTGGCGCAGGCCAGCGAGCTGTTGTCGCGCGACAGGTAGGCCGCCCGCTTGATGACGCGCCCCATCTCGGCGACGGCGTCCATGTTGATGCCGGCCTTGGTCGAGGCGACGTTGACAGACGAGCAGACCAGCTGCGTCTCGGTCAGCGCCTCGGGGATGACGGAAATGAGATTTTTGTCGCTTTGCGTCGCGCCCTTGTGGACGAGCGCCGAAAAGCCGCCGATAAAGTTGATGCCGACCTCGGACGCGGCACGGTCGAGCGTACGTGCCAGCTTGAGGTAGCCGTCGGGTGACAGGCAGCCGCCGATCAGCGCCGCCGGCGTGACGGATACCCGCTTGTTGACGATCGGGATGCCATATTGGCGCTCGATGGCCTCGCCGGTGGGCACGAGATCGCGGGCGAGGCGGGTGATCTTGTCGTAGACGCGGGTGCAGAGACGATCCTCGTCATCGCTGACGCAGTCGAACAGCGATATGCCCATGGTGATGGTGCGGATATCGAGGTTCTCCTGACGGATCATGTTTATGGTTTCGAGAATATCGGATGTGTTAAGCATGGCGTGACCTCATATACGGTGCATGGAATTGAAGATATCCTCGTGCATGACGTGGATGTCGAGTCCGCGAGTGTGTCCGAGCTCCTCGAGGCGCTCAGCAAACTCTATGAAGGGTATTTTGAGGCTGCTGACCTCGGCGAGCATGATCATGGCGAAGTACTCGCTGAGCACGCTTTGAGAAATTTCGATGATATTTGCGTCATACACGGCGCATTCCGAGCTGACCAGCGCGATAATGCCGACGCTATCCCGCCCGGTGACGGTAATTACTGCTTTCATGTGGAGCTTCCTCTTAATATTTATAGTTACTACTATTATACATAATTCGCACGGCTTTTTCAAGAGGGGGAGGGGCATATTTTCGCACAAATGTGTTGAATTTTTATTTTTTGTATAGTATAATGGGAGGAGGTGAAGTATTGCATGCTTCAGCGCTCGTGAGGTTTGCAGCCTCGGGGCTGGGGGGAAGTATTGCATACTTCGGCGCTGGGTTGACCGATTGTCAGCGGTAAGCCGATGCTTTGTACTTTCTGTCTCGTGACAGAAAGTACCAAAGAGCACGCCGCGGGGGAGG
>CAYXBY010000072.1:0-7401 GCA_964463325.1 uncultured Lachnospiraceae bacterium
GATGCCCACGGCAATTTTTGTTCAATTCTCATTGGCGGCATGATAAACGCCGGTCCCAGTGACGCGGAGGTGGTTGGGGTTCCGGGGAGGCGGAACGAAGCGTTCCGCCTGCACCGGCGTGCTCTTTCCGACTCTTTCTGTCACGAGACAGAAAGAGTCAAACCATCGATTACCGCTAACAATCGGTCAAGCCAGCCCCGAGGCTGCAAGCCTCACGAGCGCCGAAGTATGCAATACTTCAACTCCACGGCACACCGTGGCACTCCCCGACACCCTCTGGCACGTTTCAGCATGCTAAAATCATGTCGGCACAGGGAAAGGAGATGGTTTTATGTATGGATGACATTACTGCGCCCGGTCGGCTGCTGGAGCTGGCTGAGAAATATATCGACGAGTGCGCAGAGACTGAGCGCGTTGTCAACATCGCCGGCTTTTGTCGATATATTGGCGTCTCGGCGGCGCGATTTCACGAGCTGACCGAGCAGTTTCCAGAGCAGGCGGGGCTGTTGATGAACCTTTTTGAGGACGAGGCGCTAAATTCGGGTCTTTCGCCCTCGCTGCTGACCAGCTACCTGAAAAATCGACTGGGATACGGCGAGGAGCGGCAGGACGGCGCACTCAAGGTCACGTTCCGGCACGACATTATGAAGGATGGTGAGTAGCATGTCCGAAATAATCGTCCCCGGTCGGCCGACGCCGCGTCAGCAACAATTTTTCGACGCACGAACACGCTACACCGCCTACGGCGGGGCGCGCGGCGGTGGGAAATCGTGGGCGCTGCGGCGTAAGCTGGTCGCAATGTGCCTGCGCTACCCGACGCTGCGTGCGCTGCTGGTCAGGCGGAGCTATTCCGAGCTGATGGGCAACCACGTGCAGCCCATGCTGCGCGAGTACGGCGGGCTGGTCAGCTTTGACGCCGGGGCTCGCCGGCTGTGTATCCGCGGCGGCGGAACGATACAGCTGGGCTACTGTGCGGCCGATCGCGACGCCCTGCGCTATCAGGGTCAGGAATACGACGTAATTGCCATAGACGAGGCGACGCAGCTGAGCGAATATCAGTTTTCCATTTTCAAGGCCTGTCTGCGTGGCACGGACGACTGCCCGCGGCGCATGTACCTGACCTGCAACCCCGGCGGGCGCGGGCATGCGTGGGTCAAGAGGCTGTTTGTCGATCGCTGCTACCGCGACGGCGAGCGTGCCGAGGACTACGGCTTTGTGCCGGCGTTGGTCTACGACAACCCTGTGCTACTGGCCGCCGACCCCGATTACCTCCACGCGCTCGAGAGCCTGCCGCCGCGACTGCGCGACGCCTGGCTGCACGGTCGATGGGATGTTTTCGAGGGGCAGTTCTTTGGCGAATTTGACGTTCGGAGTCATGTTTACGGCGATCCGCGCAGCGGGACTGTCATCCCCGCCCGACTCCGACGCTTTGCTGCCATGGACTACGGCTTTGACATGCTGGCGCTGCTGGTCTGCGGCATGGACGACGACGGCGAGCTGTGGGTGGAGCGCGAGCTCTGCCGGCCGGATCTGACGCTGAGCGCGGCCGCGCGGGCGATAGCGCCGCTGTGCGAGGACTGCGAGTACATTGTGGCGTCGCCGGACTTGTGGAATCGGCGACAGGACAGCGGTCTGTCGGGCTTCGAGATCATAAGCGAGGCGGTGCCGACGCTGCCGTCGCTGCGTCCCGCCGACAACAGGCGCATACCCGGCTGGCGCGCCGTGCGTGAGCTCCTCGACGGACGACTGCACATTCATGTCAGCTGCTCGCGGCTGATCGAGTCTATGCAGGGGCTGCTGTGCGATCCCGACCGACCCGAGGACGCCGCCTCTGAGCCGCATGCGCTGACACACGCGCCCGAGGCGCTACGCTACGCGGTCATGAGCCGTGCCGCGCCGCCGTCCCCGCCTCAAGACGACTTTGTGTTTAAACGCAAGGTTAAGCAGGGCTCTGCCCTGCACCCGCTGGGAGGCTTTTGAGCAGGGCGCTGCCCTGCACCCGCTGGGAGGCTTTTGAAAAAGCCCCCAGACCCCGCAAAACTTTCAAGCAGGGGTGGGGGTGGTGTGTCGTGCGGACTCCGGCGAAGCTTTCAAGCAAGGGGGAGGGGTCTGTGGGTGGGCTTCCGTTTTGCTACAACATTTGGGAGGTGCAGGGCAGCGCCCGGAAGATCCCTCCCCACAAATCCGCCGAAAGGCGAAAAAGAGAAAGGAATCAAAAATGTCAACCTTCAAAAAAGAAAATGCCTGTGCCTACGAAGCCGTTGACGCCTTTGGCGGCATCGACCGTTCTGCCCTGATTGGGCGACTTGGTGAGGCATTTGAGCTCGAAAATTTCCGCATTTTGTCTGACGGCTCGATACAAAAGCGCGACGGCTATAGGCTGCTTTGCTCGCTGTCGGCGCCGATTGATGCGGTGCGGGCTGTGCCGGGAGATGACGAACACGTCTTTGCCCTGTCCGGCGGCGGCGTGTGGCGCATCTCGCTGACCGACGGCACGCGCAGTCTGATCGGCAGCATTGATGGCGGCGCTGACACCGGCGGCTGCTTCTTCTCGTCCGGCGGGCAGCTGTATGTTCTTGCCGGTGGGCAGCTGATGACTGTCACCGACACGTCGCTGACCGCCGCCGAGGGCTACGCTCCGCTCTATGGCCGAGGCTGGGACGAGTTTGGCGGCACGGTCTACCAGCCGCGCAACCTGCTCTCGCCCTGCCTGCGCATAAACTACCGCATTCTCGATGCCACCAGCACAGTCAACACAGGGCTGACCAACTTTACCGTTGTCAGCGCCTATGTCAACGGCAAAAAGACCAACATCAATGCCGTTGACGGCAGTCTCATCCGCTTTTACTCACAGCTGTCCGCCGGGGACGCGCTGGACGTCTGCCTGCGGCTCAGCGCCGCTGCTCCGCATGCCAACGAGCTGTTGAGCTGCGATCGTGCGCTCGAGACGGGTGGTGAAAGCGAACGTGTCATATGCTACGGCGGCGGGGGCACGACGCTGTTTCTCAGTCGCGGCGTATCACCGGCCGAGCTTGACGCCTCGCAGAGCTATCTGCCAGACAGCACGGCGCTGTATTTTCCCGATGTCGACCGTCTGCACGTTGATCTGACCGCGCCGATATATCTCGCGGGCTGCGGTGACAAGCTGGTCGTCTCGGACAGCGAGCGCAGCTGCCTCATGCAGGCAGATGGTAGGCTGTGTCCCCTGATAGGCGTTCCGGGCGCTGACGGTGACGGCGTCTGCGTTGACGGACGCGCCTATATTCCGTCCTCGCAGGGACTGTACCGTGTTGCACTGAGCAGTGGCGTTCACGAATGTCTGTCCGCCGGGCAGGAGCTGCCGCAGAGCGGCGCAGACGGGCGGCGCTATGTCACCGTTTACGACGCCCGCTACAGCGAGCTGTTGGTAGCCGACCCGTCAGACGACAACGGCGACGTTCTGGTCTACTCGCTGAGCGGCAAATGCTGCTACCGCTTTTCGGGCATCGGCGCGGGCGGCTGGTTTACCTGCGGCGATAGCCTCGGCTTTGTCGCCGACAGTGGGCTGTTTGTCTTTGAGCCGGGCCGAGGACAGGACGGTGTGCTTGGCGGCAGCTCGCAGCCCATCACCGCATATCTGCTCAGTCGCTGGAGCGACATGTCACTGCCCGATCGACCAAAGCGGCTGCGTTCGATTCGGATTTGCAGCCAGGGCAGTGAGCCGCTGCAGCTGACGCTGTCAGACCCGGCCGGAACGCTGGCAGAGCTGTCCTTTCCCGCCGGTGACGGCGAGCAGCTGGATCTGCACCGCCGCATGCTGCGCACAGGTCGCTTTGAGCACGTCCGCATGCGGCTGCTCAGCGAGGGGAGCGGGCATCAGCGCATACTCGGCGTCGCGCTTTACGCCATCAAATAAGGGCTTGTGTGCCTAAAAATCATGAAAGGTAAGTTAAAATGAACAGATCTATTTCCAAGGCGTGGCGGCAATATGAGGCCGGGCTTGAGTATAAGCATCGCATCGGGCTTTATGAGACCGTCCGCCGCAATGAGCGCTTTTATCGCGGGGATCAGTGGGAGGGTGAGGGCGGTGACCTGCCGCGCCCGGTCTTCAACATTATCCGCCGCATAATCGACTATGCCGTTTGCACGGTGGCGTCGGGCAATGTTTCGGTTTGCTTCAGCGACGAGAATCTGCCGCAGCTGGCTGATGCCGACACCTCTGCCGCACTTCGGCGGGCGATAGCGGAGCTGTCCGCGAGCGCCTCCTATCGCTGGGAGCACGCGAGCATGGACAGCCTGACCTACCGTCTGCTGCGCGACGCCGCCATCAGTGGTGACGGCGTGGTCTACTGCTGGTGGGATCCGGGAAAGAGGACGGGTCAGCCGCTGACGGGCGATATTGCCGTGCGGGCGATCGACAGCGTTGACCTGTTTGTCGCCGATGTCAACAGCACCGACCTGCAGTCGCAGGATTATATCATCATCTCGGGGCGCGACAGCGTTTTGAAGCTTCGCGAGGAGGCACGGCGGGCCGGGCGTGATGAGGACGAGGTAGCTCGCATCGTCGGCGACGGCGAGCGCGGGCTGGGCGCAGGCGAGCTCTCTGATTGTGAGCAGCAGGCGCCGGACGGCGAAAAGGCCACCTTTATAATCAAGCTGTGGCGCGAGGACGGGCACGTCGTATTTGAAAAATCGACGCGGGAGGCCGTCATCAAGCGTGCACACACTGCGCTGACGCGGTATCCTGTCGCATATTTCAACTGGTATCCCACCAAGGGCTGCTTTCACGGCACCTCGCCGGTCAGCGCACTCATTCCCAATCAGAAATTTATCAATCACGCCTTCGCCATGGTCATGAAGCACATGACCGACACCGCGTTTTCCAAGGTACTGTATGATAAAAACCGCATTCCCGAGTGGTCGAACGAGATAGGTGAGGCCATCGCCGTCAGCGGCGGAACAAATGTGGCGGATGCCGTGCAGGTGATGGGTGTGGGGCAGTTGGAGAGCGGCTACACACAGCTCATCGAGCTGGCCTCGAGCATGACGCGCGAGCTTGCGGGCGTGACTGATGTCGCCGTCGGCGATGGCAACGCCACCAACACCAGTGCAATACTGGCGATGCAGGAGGCCGCGCGCATTCCGCTCGAGCAGGTGCGCCGCAGCTTTTACCAGTGCATCGAGGATCTGGCCAACATCTGGGCGGATATGATGTGCGCATATTACACCGACGAGCGGCTGGTTCCGCTGCCGGGCAATACGTCGGCGTGCATAGACTTCACGCTGCTGCGTCAGGCGGCGCTGCGAGCGCGTGTTGAGGTGGGCGAGACGGGGCGCTACAGCGGCTCAGGCACGCTCAGCATGCTCAACAGGCTGCTTGACAGCGGCTGCATAACGCCGGTGCAGTACATCGAGAGATTGCCGGCAGGGCTGATAACCGATCGCCGTGAGCTGCTGAGTCAGCTTGAGGCGGGAAAGGAGGTGAACCATGATGAAGCATGAGCAGCTTGATACCGAGGCAGTAGTCGAACCGGAGACAATCGAGGAGATTGAGCCGGCCGAGAAAGTCGAGACGTCCGAGGAAGTCGAGCCGGCCGAGAAAGTCGAGACGTCCGAGGAGACCGAGACGGTCGAGGAGGCCGAGACAGTCGAGGAGGTCGAAACAGTCACCGAGGCCGAGAGCACTGCTGCCGAGCTGGCATCACTGCGCGAGCAGCTAAGCGAGCTCAGAGGGCGATTTGAGCGGCAGCGTGCCGAGCTTGAGCGCATGTCGCGCGAGTGCGACGAATTTTCCGAGCTGTATCCCGATCGGCCGCTGACCTCACTGCCGCGCGAGGTTTGGGACAACGTCCGAGAGGGCATTCCGCTTGCCGCCGCCTACGCCTACAGCGAGGCTCGTCGCGAGCACGCACTGCGCCGCGCCGAGGCAGCCAACGAGCGCAATGCACAGGCGTCGTCCGGGGACGTCGTTGGACAGACGGTTGGCTACTTTTCACCCGCCGAGGTGCGCGAAATGACCGCTGCCGAGGTTCGCAGTAACTACAAAAGGATCATGGACTCCATGAAGCTGTGGAGCTGATCCGTATCAAAAAACAATTATTATTGAAAGGAAATTAACAAAATGGCTATTAAAAATTTTATTCCTACCATCTGGAGCGAGAATCTTTACAACAAGCTTGATGAGCAGTACATTGCCGTCAAGCACTGCAATCGTGATTACGAGGGCGACATACGCCAAAAGGGTGCGGTCGTCAACATTGTCGGCGTGGGCGCCGTCAACGTGTTTGACTACACTAAGGACACCGACATGTCTGCTCCGCAGACGCTTTCCGACTCCGCCAGTCGGCTGACCATCAATCAGGCCAAGGCCTTCAATTTCCAGATCGACGACATCGACCGTGCCCAGTGCACTCCCAAGCTGATGGATCAGGCCATGCGTGTGGCAGCCAGTGCACTTTCGGGCGCTGCGGACAGCTATGTTTTCTCGCTCTATAATAACGCGGGCAGCACTGTAACCGAGGCGGCAACCACCGCCAGCAATGTTATCGATCGCCTGATCGACGCCCGCACAGAGCTGTTCAAAAACAATGTTGCTAACGCCAATGACATAGTTATTGAGGTGTCGCCCGCTGTCGCGGCGCTCATACTCAAGGCCAAGATACAGCTGTCCACTGATAATGCCGAGACGCTGGAGTGCGGTTGCCTTGGCAGTATTGGCGGCTGCCGTGTCTATGTTTCAAACAACATAGCGACCGAGGCCTCCTCCGGAGTGACATATCACAAGTGCATCGCACGCACCCGCCGCGCTATTGCATTTGCCGAGCAGCTGTCCGAGATCAACGCTTACCGTCCCGAGAAGCGCTTTGCCGATGCCGTTAAGGGCTTGCATCTCTACGGCGCCAAGGTGGTTTATCCCGAGGAGATGGTGCTGCTTGATCTTGGTATTGCCTGAGAGGTGATGGCATATGGCGACGAGCACGACTGTCAGCTGTAACGATGTTTATCTGGCCGCGCTGGCGTTGCTGAGCGAGCCTGACCCCGAGCAATGTGCGGCATTTGAGGCGCAGGCGCCCTATTTACTGGCGGCATTTTGCAGCGAGTGCGCCGAGGTCGACGCGCTTTATCGCCGTCAGCAGGGGATGGATCCTGCGCCGGTATTTAGCCGGGTTGCCATTGGTCTTGACGAGAGCTTCCCGCTGACAGATCGTTTAGTGCCTGCGGCGGCGGCATATATCGCCGCCATGCTGATACTGGACGAAAACGAGCCGCTGTACGACCGGCTGTATGGTCGTTATTGCGACATGATGGCGACGCTGTGCAGCTCGATCCCAGGTGCGAGCGAGACTATTGTGGATGTGTATGGGTTTTGAGGCTTGCAGCCTCGGGGCTGACTCGAGCGATTGTCAGCCGTGATCCAATTCT
>CAYXBY010000073.1:0-7388 GCA_964463325.1 uncultured Lachnospiraceae bacterium
GCGAGTCCAGCGCCGCGTGGCGCTGGTCGCCGCCCGCAGGCGGCGAAATCCCCCCATAAGGAGACAAAATGTTAGAGATCATAAAACAATTGCTTTCAGGCTTCGGCCTCAATATGCTGCTGTTCTTCACGACCCTGGCGGGCGGCATCCCGCTGGGGCTTGTTGTCATGTTCGGCTGCCGCACACGGGTCAAGCCCGTCGCGTGGATATTTAAGCTGATAGTCTGGATCGTCCGCGGAACTCCCCTCATGCTCCAGCTCATGGCCGTCTATTTTCTCCCCAGCCTGCTGTTCGGTCACACTTTTTCCCGCGTGATGGCGGCTGTGCTGGCATTTATAGTCAATTACGCCTGCTATTTCGCCGAAATATATCGTGGCGGACTGGAAAGCATCCCGCGCGGTCAGTACGAGGCGGGAGAGGTGCTGGGGATGACACGCACGCAGATCTTTTTTCGCGTCGTGCTCATGCAGGTGATCAAGCGCATCGTGCCGCCCATGGGCAACGAGGTCATTACGCTGATCAAGGATACGTCGCTGGCCAATGTCATTTCGGTAGCCGAGATAATAATGACCTCGCAGCGCTATCTCGCCAAGGGCATTTTGTGGCCGTTTTTCTCAACGGCGATATACTTTTTGCTGTTCAACGGCCTCGTGACTGTGCTGCTTGCGCGGCTGGAGCGGCGGCTGGATTACTACAAGGCGTAAGGAGGTCGACATGTCATTTCTTGAGGTCAGGGATATTTACAAAAGCTTTGGCGGGACCGAGGTCATCAGGGGCGTCAGCTTTGACGTCGAGCGCGGCGAGATCGTCAGCATGATAGGCTCGTCGGGCGGCGGAAAAACGACGCTGCTACGCTGTCTAAACCTGCTTGAACTGCCCGATTCCGGCAGGATAACGGTCGGCGGCGAGACGATATTTGACGGCAAATCGGACGGTCGAATTTCGGCAGACGAGCTGCGCGCGCGGCGGCTGCACTTTGGACTTGTGTTCCAGCAATTTAATCTTTTTCCACAATATTCGGTGTTGGATAACGTATGTCTGGCGCCGCGGCTGCTTGCGCGTGAGCGGGAGGATTTCAAATCGCGCAAACGCGAAATATACGATGAAATAAAGCAAAACGCGCTGTCACTGCTGGGGCGGGTCGGGCTGCTTGACAAGCAGGCAAGCTACCCCTGCGAGCTGTCGGGCGGACAGCAGCAGCGGGTCGCGATCGCGCGTGCGCTGGCGCTGCGGCCGGATGTGCTGTGCTTTGACGAGCCGACATCGGCGTTGGATCCGGAGCTGACGGGGGAGGTCTTGTCGGTGATCCGGTCACTAAAAAACGGCGACACGACCATGCTGATCGTGACGCACGAGATGGAATTTGCACGCGAGGTGTCAGATCGAGTGATCTATCTTGCGGACGGCGTGATCGCCGAGCAGGGGACGGCCGCCGAGGTGTTTGGCGCGCCGCGCTCCGCCGCGCTGCAGGCATTTTTGAAGAGATAGGGGAAGCAGGTAATACTTCACCCCACCAAAAAGACGCTTCCGGCGCCAAGCGCCGAAAGCGTCTTATAAAATTATTCTTAATTCTTAGCGCTGAGCTCTTCCTCGGCGACCGCCGCCTGCTTGGTCACAATGGCGCTCTCAACTCTGCGCTCGGCAAAGCTGTCGACCATTATGTGCAGCCCGCAGCACTCGACCTCAAAGGTTGTGCCGTCCTCGGGGATCTCAGTCAGGCAGCTGATGACCAGCCCGCCCAGCGTATTCGCCTCGACCTCCTCGGGAATGTCAGCGTCCAACTCGCGGCGCACATCGTCAAGCGACGCATTACCCGGAATGCGCCAGCTGCCGTCAGAAAGCGGAATGATAGAGTCGTTGTCCTCGCTGGCGTCGTCGCCCTCGTCGTATATGTTGCCAAGTATCTCCTCGATCAGATCCTCCAGCGTCACGATACCCGCCATCTCGCCGTACTCGTTGATGACCGGCACCATGTGGCGCTGATCCTTCTGCATTTCGGAAAACAGCTTGTCGCAGGGGATGGTCTCGGGCACCATGAAGGTGGGGCAGAGAATATCCCGCAGCGCGCGTGGCTTGTTTTCATGCAGATTGAGCAGATACTCGCGGACTATCAGAATACCGATAATATTGCCGGGATCGTCCTCCCACACCGGGATGCGCGAAAACCCGCACTCGGTGATGACCGACATTATGGTCTCGTCGCTGTCATTTATGCTGACGCTCACCACGTCGGGCATGCGCGTCATAACGTCACGAGCGGTGCTGTTGTCGAACTCAAAAATATTGTCGATCATCTCGCGCTCCTTAGCGTCGATGGTGCCGGACTCCTCGCCGATGTCGACCATCATGCGTATTTCGTCCTCGGTGACCTTCTCCTCCTCGCTCTTATCCTTTATGCCGAACAGACGCAGCACACCCGCCGTCGTCACCGACAGCAGCCAGATAATGGGCTTCATAATGATCGCAACCGCTCTTACCACCGGTGTGGTGAACGACGCGACCTTCATGGGTGCGTGCATAGCGATGCGCTTTGGCACCAGCTCGCCGAGCACCAGCGTGAAGAATGACAGTATAATTGTGATCGCAACCACGGAAAGCGTGGAAAGCGCAGCCTCTGAGATGGCAGTCAGCTTGACGTCGTCCACCAGCCAGCGCACCAGCTTGTCGGAGAAGTTCTCCGCAGCAAATGCACTGCCGAGGAAGCCGGCCAGCGTTATGCAGATCTGAATTGCCGAAAGGAATGAGGTGGGCTGTTCCACCAGCTTAAGTAATCTGGCAGCCTTTTTGCTGCCTTCCTCAGCGTCCTTTTTAAGCTTGTTGGCGTTGAGCGAGACCACAGCGATCTCTGACGCGGCGAAAAACGCATTTACAAGAATAAGTAAAAATTGTAAAAGAAGTTGTCGCCCTAAATGGTCGTCCAAAAAAATGTTCCTCCTGAAACGTATTTTATGCGCTGTCGCTACCGACATGTACGCATATTGCATTTATTATATCATATGCCCGGGCTTTTTACAATGTCATTTATTACACATTCATTATAAACGAAAGACAGCCGATTTGTACACAATGCACAAATCGGCTATGTTGTTAGCTCCGAGCGCAGAAAGGCGAGTATCTTTTTCTCCTCTCTCGACACCTTGACCTGACTCAGTCCCAGGCTGTCCGCCGTCTGCTGCTGGGTCATATTGCGGTAGTAGCGCAGCAGTACAATGCGCCGCCACAGCGGCTGCATTTTGGCGATGGACTGCCTCAGCGCGATGCGGTCGTTCAGCTGCTCAAGCTCCTCGACCCCATCCGAAACGACAGCCTCCAGCGTCACGCCCTCGTCGCCGTACACCGTGTCGGACAGTGACGACACCGGCGTCAGCGCGTCGAGCGCCACTGCGGCCTCCTCGGGCGAGACGCCGCAGGCCTGTGCCAGCTCGTGCAGTCCCGGCTCGCGTCCCTCGGTGCTGATTATGCGGTTGCGCTCGCGTAGCAGCAGCATGCCCAGCCGCTTGTAGCCGCGCCCCACCTTGATCATGCCGTCGTCGCGCAAGTGACGACGTATCTCGCCAATGATGAGCGGCACGGCGTAGGTCGAAAAGGCGTTGCCGCGCTCCGGCTCGAACGAGCGAATGGCCTTGAGCATGCCCAGCGTGCCTATCTGGATGAGATCCTCAAGCTCTGTCCCGCGGTCGCGAAAGCGCAGGGCGATGCTGCGCACCAGCCCGCCGTTGAGCTGTATCAGCTGAGCTGCCGCATCCTCGTCGCCCGCCTGCGCGCGGGCTATCAGCTGCGGGTTGCAGGCATACTGCGACGGCGCCCGCGCTTCATTTTCTCCCGCGCTCGCAGTCGTCCGCTTTACGTCCTCGGAGACGTTTTCCACATCATCACCCCCGAAAAAATATGTACCATATTCGGGTATCGCGCCGTGTCACGCGCCGCGGCCGCCGATGGTCTTGTACATGATCACCGTTGTGCCACGTCCCTCGCGCGAGCGGACGCTGAGCTTGTCCATAAAGCTTTCCATGACCGTAAAGCCCATGCCCGAGCGCTCACCGGCGGCATCGGTGGTGAACAGTGGCTGGCGCGCCGCGCGAACGTCGGGTATGCCGCAGCCGCGGTCGCGTATCTCAATGCGCACGGTGTCGCCGCCGACTATGCGCAGCACTATGTATATCATGCCGACGCTGTCGCGGTAAGCGTGGACGATGCAGTTGGTCACCGCCTCGGACACGGCGCATTTTATGTCGGCAAGCTCGGGCGCGGCGGGGTCGAGCTGTGCGCAGAAGGCCGCCGTCACCGCCCGCGCCACGCTCTCGTTGACCGACAGCGAGGGCAGCGTCAGCTTCATTTCGTTGCTGACGTTTTTTGCAAAGCAGTTATTTTTCATGTTTTCCCCTTTCGTGTGTGCCGCTCCGGCTTTTTTCAACCGGGACTATCCTTCGCAGCCCGGCGAGGTCGAGTATTCGCTGTGTAGCCGGCGACGGATCGCGGACGGTCAGCGTCGCGCCCAGCTCTCGGGCGAGCGAGTAGCGCCCCATGATGAAGCCCAGCCCCGAGCTGTCCATAAAGCCGATGCCGGAGAGCTCCAGCACCACGCGCCGTGGGCGTTCGGCGCAGATGAGCCTGTCCGCCTCGCCGCGCAGCCCGGCCGCGCTGTGGTGATCCATCTCACCGGTCAGACGCAGCAGCAGCGTGTCGCCCGTCACGGCGGATTCCAGCCCGCAATTGCTTTTGATCATGACTATCCTCCTATTTGAAGCTGATATGATTTTAGCACAGGCAGCGCGAGAATACTGTCACATTATGGCAGCCGAAAAAATATTTTTGCATTGCAAAAGCTTATCAAAAGCACCGGTTTGTACAGCACTTCATCTACTTTGGACGAATAGTTTAATCGATTAATTGTAAAAAATAACGATTACCTATTGCATTTCAGAAAAAAATGTGGTATTATTAATGAACAACAAATAAAGAGAGAGGAAGATTCTATGAAAAATCTCATCCGTATTCTTTGCGCGATGTTCATCATCGCTATGCTTACCATGTGCCTGTATGTCCCCGCATCTGCGGCCACTGTGGATTGGACTCAGGTAAAGCTTGAGCCGCTGGTTGAAATAATCAACGGCTACATCGAGACCTCCGATGAGCTGCTTGTCGCCGGTCAGTACTCCATGCGTGGCTTCGCCGTCTCGCCTGACGGTCGCTTCGCCTTCGGCGGCTTCCTTAACCCCAACTCGTTTGCCGCTATGAATATTTTTGATCTTGAAAGTGCGCTGGCCGTCGACGCATGGCAGCACATGCAGGACGCCAACGGCGGCTACAGCTATCCCAAGGGTCTGGCTGTTGATGACCGCAACAATGTTTACATTGGCGCCGCATACTACCCCAACTACGGCACCGCTGACTTTGCTATCGCTTCCTACGACAGCAATGGCGCTCTGACTGAGCAGGGTATGTGGAACATAGTCACCGAGGGCACCATCGGCGACAAGGACAACGCTCCCAAAATGGGCGTCAACGGCGTTGACGTTGCCAAGATCGGCGATAAGTACTATATGTACGCTGTTATCAACTATGATATGGATCGCCTCTATCGCTTTGACGTTACCGACGTTAAGAACCCCAAGCTGGACACCGCCTTCGGCACCGACGGTTATGTTGATCTGGCTACGGTTTATGGTATGAAGGACGCTAACTATCTGGATGTCGAGTCTGACGGTACCATTTACCTCTGCGGCTCCTCCTCCGGTGAGGGCGATGGCATGTTTATTCTGTCTGCTGACGGCAAGACGCTGCTTAACTTCGCAGCCTGCAGAAAGGCTTACTCTGTTGCAGTATGGGAGGACTACATTCTGATCACCTCGCAGTCCGGCCCCACCTGCATCACAGTGCTTGACAAGATCACGCTGGCTCCCGTCGCCACCATTGCTGCTCACGATGGCGCAAACTCCTATGTTTACGTAACTGTTGTCAACGATGTGATGTATGTTGCCGACCAGGGCAGCAACACTGGTTCATATGAACGCATCGTGGTTGCTCCTCTGAGCGACGCCGGCAAGGCTGTGATCGACGCTCGCAAGGCTGCTTACGCCGCTGCGCTCGAGTCCACCACTGTCGAGGACACCACTCCGGCTCCTATTGAGACCACTCCGGCTCCCGTTGATACCACGACCGCCGAGCCTCAGGACACCACCACCACTCCGGCTGACACTACCACTCCTGCTCCCTCCACTCCCGACACCACCACTGCTGCTTCCAATGAAAAGAGCGGCTGCGGATCTGTTGTCGCGCTGGGTCTTGTGGCCTGCATCATGCCCGTGGCTGTGATCATCGCCAAGAAAAAGAGAGACTGAGCTCTGACTAAATAAAAACCGGGCTGTCCGGGTGCGTTTAGCGCCCGAGGCAGCCCTTTTTGGTTTAACTTTCGTATTTTTCGTCGATATTGAGCGAGGCTATGGTCGCTTCGTCGAAATATTCGAGCGGGTCGACGTAGGCGCCGGCAACCGTCATCTCGAGGTGCAGGTGGGGATCCTCGCCTATCTCGACCATGGCGCTGTTGCCCACGCTGCCGATCAGCTGTCCGGCCTTGACGGCGGCGCCGGCGACGATGCCCTGCGCGGGCGTCTCGCTGAGGTTGCGGTAGATGGTGTAGGTGTCGTCGCCGTGCTTGAGCGAGATGCAATAGCCCATTTTGACGTCCTCAAACACCTGCGCTACGACGCCGTCTGCCGCAGCGTGGACAGGTGCACCGGCCTCGGTTGCGATGTCGACGCCGAGATGCACGCGGTAGTCGCGCATGGTGTCCGACCAGACCAGCTCGCTTTCGCTATGCTGTGCGCTGAGCGCACCGCTGACAGGCAGCGCCAGCACAAGTGGCGTGTCGACTGAGGCGGGCTTTTCGGTGGAGGTGCTGCTGTCGGAGACGGGGGGCTTGTCAAGCTTGGGGCGGGTGGTAGTAGTGTCGGCGGTGCTTGGCGTGGAGATCGGCGGGCGAGGTGTTGTGGTGGTGTCGTCAACATGCGGGCGCTTTGAGCGGTTGGCGGCTACGGTGATGGCGATTATGACCGCCAGCGAGACCAGCAATGTCAGCGCGGTGATGTAAACGGCGCGGTTGGGCTTGAGTTTTCGGAAGAAATTTTTGAGTTTTTCCATGTGTTTGCTCCTTTTTGTGCTTTACTAAAGTAGTGCTGATCTTATTTTTGCCATGTGGAGCAGATTTATTCATGTGGAGGGGAAGTATTGCATACTTCGGCGCTTATGAGGTGACCGCACCTCACCGCTGACCTCGCTTTCGCGGCGAAGCCGGGTGAAGGTTTCGCCTGCCTTTTCAAAGGCGGCATGGGGGTGAGGCTTGCAGCCTCGGGGCTGACTCGAGCGATTGTCAGCCGTGATCCAATTCT
>CAYXBY010000074.1:0-7387 GCA_964463325.1 uncultured Lachnospiraceae bacterium
ATCTCAAAATAAAATCTCAGCAAAAAATCAGAGCCGCAGGCATTGCCTGCGGCTCTTCTTTTGGTGGCGTTGGCAGGAGCACGAGCTCGTTGCCGGGGCGCCTTATTTACGGCCGCTTTTCAGCTGCTCCTTTTCGAATTGCAGCATATAAAGCCCGTAATATTTGCCGCGGAGGGCGAGCAGCTCCTGATGGCTGCCCGACTCGATGATGCGGCCGTGCGACAGCATGATGATGCGGTCGGAATGCTGGATGGTCGAGAGACGGTGCGCTACGATCAGCAGCGTGCCGATCTTCATCATGCGCTCGAGCGAATCCTGAATGAGCACCTCGGTCTCGGTGTCAATATTGGCGGTCGCCTCGTCGAGGATCATGACCGACGGCTTGTGCACGATGGTGCGCGCAAATGAGATCAGCTGGCGCTGGCCGGCAGAAAAGTTGTTGCCGCGCTCCAGCACCACCTCGTCCAGTCCTGACGGCAGCTTGTCTATCAGCTTGTCGGCGTTGACGTAACGGCAGGCCTCCATCACCTGCTCGTCGGTGACGTCGTCAAGCCCCAGCAGAATGTTCGAGCGTATGGTGCCCGAGAACAGGAAAACGTCCTGTAGCATCTGCCCAAAATGGCTGCGCAGACTGGACAGCTTTATGCGGCGAATGTCAATGCCGTCAATGAGTATTTGGCCGCGCTGGATGTCGTAGTTGCGGCAGATGAGCGACAGTATGGTCGTTTTGCCGGAGCCGGTGGAGCCGACAAAGGCGACCGTCTCGCCGGCGTTGACCTTGAAGCTGACGTCGCGCAGCACCCATTCCTCGTCAACATATGCAAACCACACATTGCGAAACTCGATGTCGCCCCTGACGGTGTCGAGCTCGATGGCATCGGGCGCGTCCACTATCTCGGGCTGCATATCAAGAATGGTGAATATCTTTTCGGCCGAGGCAAAGGCGGATTGCAGACCGTTAAACTGCTCGGCGAGGTTTTGAATGGGCGTGAAAAACTTGGAGATATACATGTAGAAGGTGACGACGATGCTGCTGGTGATGGTCTGCCCCATAAAGCTGACGTCGCGGATGTATCCGCGGCCGCCGAGGAACAGCAGGCACATGACCGACGAGATGTACAGCATGTAGACCAGCGGTCGGAATATGCCGAACACGAATATCTCCTTTTGCTTGGCGCGGCCGAGCTCGCGGTTCTTGCTGTCAAATTCGTCCTTTTTGCGCTGCTCGCGGTTGAAGATCTGGATGATCTTCATGCCCGAGAGGTTTTCGGAGAGGAAGGTGTTGATGTCCGTCGTGCGATCCTTTACGTCGCGGTAGGCGCGGCGGGAGAATTTCCGGAAAATGACGGTAAACAGCACGATGAAGGGAACGAAGCACAGCACCATCAGCGTCAGCATGTAGTTGAGCAGCAGCATGGCGACCAGCACACCGGTGATGACAAAGCAGTTTTTGATCAAATTGACCAGAATGTTGGTGAACATGCGCGAGATGGCGCCGGTGTCGTTGGTCACGCGCGTTACTAGCTTGCCGACGGGAATGTGGTTGAGCTGGTCGTGCGACAGGCTTTCAATGTGTGTGAAGACGTCCTCACGGATGGCGGAAAGTATCTTTTGCCCTGTCTTTTGCAGAATGAGCGCCTGAAAATAGGAGCAGATCATGGATACTATCAGTATCACGGCGTATGCGGCGACGTACAGCCACAGCCGCGAGAGCGGGAAGTCATTTTTGATGAGATCCTCAATGCTGCCGATGATCAGCGGCGACAGTATGTCGTAGGCGATGGAGAACAGCATGATGAGCAGCACCAGCAGGAACTGCCTCCAGTGCGGCCGCGCGTAGCCCAGCAGGCGGCGGATTATTTCGGAGTCCTTCATGTGACGGTCGAAGCCCATGGCTTTTTGCCTGTCCTTGACCGAGAAGAAGGCCACTAAAAATACGACCGAGAACATGCCCACCAGCGCGCCGGTGAACAGAAGCGGGAAAAATTCAGGCATTTTGAGTCACCTCCTCGGTGTCATGCTGCCCCTCGGCGTCGTCAAGACGCTGCAGCTCGACCATTGTGCGGTATTCCTCGCAGCCGGAGTACAGCTCGGCGTGCGTGCCGACGGCCAGCACGTGGCCGTTGTCCATGAGGACTATCCTGTCCATCTGCTCGACCGTCGTTATGCGGTGGGCGATGAGGATGGTAGTTTTGCCGCGGCGGAGGCGGCGCAGGTTTTCGAGAATTATCTTTTCGGTCTTGACGTCTACGGCGGAGACCGAGTCGTCAAGTATCAGGATGGGCGCGTCCTTCAGAAGGGCGCGGGCGATGGAAATGCGCTGCTTTTGGCCGCCGGAGACGGTGACGCCGCGCTCGCCGAGCACTGTTGCGTAGTTATCGGTGAAATCCATGATGTTGTCGTGGATGTCGGCCATGCGGGCGGCCTCGAGCACGCCCTCGTGCGTCACATTCTCGGAGGCGAAGGCGATGTTATTCTCGATGGTGTCGCTGAACAGGAAGTTATCCTGCGGGACGTAGGCGGCGCTGCTGCGGACGCGGTGGATGGGTATGCTGTTGACGTCGTGTCCGTCCAGCAGCACAGTGCCGTCGGGCACGTTATAGGTGCGCAGCAGCAGGTCGACCAGTGTTGTCTTGCCCGAGCCGACACGCCCGATTATGCCTATGCTCTCGCCGGCGTCAATGTGCAGCGACACGTCGCAGAGCGCGTCATATTCGGTGTTCGGGTATCTGAAGGTGAGGCTTTTGATGTCAATGCTGCCGGAAAGCTCGCCGGGGTCGACGACGTCGTCACGGTCGCGTACGTTGATCTCCTCGTCCAGCAGCTTGCCGATACGCTCGAGCGATGCCTTGCCCTGAGCGGTCATGTTGATGAGCTCGGCTATGGCGAGAATGGGCCATATTGTGGCATTGAAATAGCCGATGAACTCCACCAGCTGACCGGCGTTGAAGGTGCCGCGCCAGACAAGGTAGCCGCCGTAGCCCAGTATCACGCAGACGACGGACTCGGCAAACAGGTCGATCGCTATATCCAGCTTGACCGACAGGCGCGTGAAGGCGATGTTGGCTTCCTCGTTTTCACGGTTGAGCTCACGGAAGCGGCGCAGCTCCTTCTTTTCCTTGACGAAGGCCTTGATGACGGCAATGCCGCCGAAGCATTCCTGGGCAAAATCCGAAAGGGAAGAGAAGGCGGCCTGGCGGCGATCCCAGCGCTTCTCGATGCGGGGCTCAAGTATCATTGCACACCACAGCAAAAAGCCAAGCGGGACGAGCGACAGCAGCGCCAGCCACACATTCATGCGGAACATTTTGTAAAAGGCCAGTCCGCCGAGGAAAACGACGTCGCACAGCATGAGTATGCCGGAGCCGAAGCAGTCCTGGACGGTCTCAAGGTCGTTGGTGAACAGCGACATGAGGTTGCCGACCTTGTTGACCTGGTAATATTGCTGTGAGAGCTCCTTGCAGTGGTCGAACATGCGGCCACGCAGGTCGGTCTCCATGCGGATGCCGGAGCCGAAAAAGCATATACGCCAGACAAATCGGCATATCACCATGCCGACTACGATAAACGTCATGGGGAAGCATATTTTGGTCAACAGGAAGTCCATGTTGAACTCATATGCTACCCCATTTTGGGTGACGGAACCGTCATTTATGCCGTTTATCACCATTTGGTAGAGATTTGGCACCAGCAGCTGTAGGTAGTCGACCAAGACTATGGATAGAGTACCAAAAAGCAGCCAGGGCAGATATTTAAGATAGTATCGATTTATATGTTTGTCAAAAAGCATTCAGTCACTTCCTTAATATGCTGAGGGGGTGGGTAGGCGGATATATATAAAATCGGCACAGCGTGAGAGGGTTGCCGATCAATTTGCAGTGGTGTTAGCGTATACTGCCAAACTATTTTATTCTATCACAAAAGCGCGACACTGTCAACCATACGCAACGCTTTTTAATAAAAAGTTGCCAAAAGTATTTATTTTTTGTCTTAAATGTGGTACAATTAATGCAGACTCGAAAGGAGGCTTTATTATGCAACTCAGATTTAAGCAACGCTTTTTCTCATGGTTTGATTCCTACGATATTTACGATGAATACGGCGATACATATTTCACCGTTAAGGGACAGCTGGCCTGGGGACATGACTTTCATATATATGACCGCAACGGTGATTTTATCGGCGAGCTGGAGCAGCAGATCTTTCGCTTTCTCCCGCACTTTACGCTGTACGAGAATGGTCAGCCGGTAGGCGAGATAGTCAAGGAATTTTCTTTCTTCACGCCGCGCTTCAGCATCGATTGCAATGGCTGGTATGTCGAGGGCAATTGGGTCGAGTGGGATTATTGCATCTACGATCCACAGGGCGCGGTCGTGGCGACGATATCCAAGGAGCTGTTCAATTTCACCGACACCTATATGCTCGACATTCGCGACGAGAGCGATGCGCTGCGTGTGCTGATGGTCGTGCTGGCGATCGACGCCGTCAAGTGCAGTCAAAACTAACTGATTGGACGGGTACAATGCAAGCGCCTCAGGGCAAAGCCCCGAGGCGCTTTTTTATTATTTTATCGGCTCGCTGCGCTGCCAGGCTTCAAGATATGCTACAAGGGGTGGAATGAGCGTCTTTATGTCCTGACCGGAGGTGTTAATGCAGAGGTGATAGCCCGCAGCAGAGCCCCACGCCATGGGAGAATAGGCGGAGTGATATGCGCGTCGCTGCTTGTCGATGCTGCGGCATTTGCGCAGTATTTCACGGTCTGTCAGCTGCTCGTCACTGCGTTCACGCGCTCGGCAGCGACGCAGCTTGGAGGCATCATCGGCACAGACGAATATGTTAAATGGACGTCGCTCGGCCAGCACGACGTCAGCCGCGCGGCCAATGATGACACAGTCGCCCATCTCGGCCAGCTCGCGAAGCAGATCATGCTCGGCGACCGCAATGCTCATCGATTGACGAAGTGCGTAGTTCATTCCGGCAAAGCTACAGCCGATGGTGGTGGGATAGAACACTTTAATGTCCTTTTCGGACATGCTTGAGACGTAGTCCCGGTTAAGCTTTTCTTTCTCAGCGACCATATCAATGATCTGATGGTCGTAGCAGGGGATACCGAGTGCATCGGCGAGGCGCTTGCCAAGCTCACGTCCACCGCTGCCAAATTCGCGACTGATAGTGATGATCATGCTTTTTCCTCCAATTCGCAGTTTTATCAGGGAATGATCCCTTCATTTATTATTATAGACAAAAACGCGAATTTGTCAAGCTTTTTTGAGCTTCATAATGCATCGCCATGCAAAAAGGCCTATATGAGCGCCATAGCCGAGCGGCGCCTAATATAGACCTATGGTTGAAAGTTTTTCGGATTCTTAAGGTGCTTTTTTCAAAAAGCACATTCAACGCAGCCTCGAATAAAAAGCGGGCATATCCGATGCGCCCGAATTCCGGATGACGCCTCAGATAAGCCCATGGTTGAAAGTTTTTCGGATTCTTAAGGTGCTTTTTTCAAAAAGCACCTTAAGCGGAGCTCGAGGCAGAGCCTCGAATATAATTCATTTCCCCAATTCGCCAAATAGCTCGAGCGCTTGACGCGCGGCGCTTTGCTCGGCCTCGCGCTTGGAGCGCCCGGAGCCGCGTCCAATGACGTTTGAGTTGAGGCGGACCTCAACATCAAATGTTTTTTCATGGTCAGGGCCGGATTCACCGACGGTGACGTATTCGGGCTGTGCGTTGTCGGTCTGCTGGATGAACTGCTGAAGGTGCGTTTTGAAATCCTGCGCCACCTCGCGGCCGTTGTCGTCGCCTACGAAGCGCTCGAGCTCCTCCAGTACGAAGGGCATCAAAAATCCGGACACCACCTGCTTGCCGTCCTCGCCGGCGTCAAGGTAGATGGCCGCCAGTGTCGCCTCGAAGGCGTCGGCAATAATGGATTTGCGCTCGCGGCCGTTGTTTTTTTCCTCGCCGCGTCCCAGCCGCAGATATTTTCCAAGCTCCAGCTTTTTGGCGTAGCGCGCCAGCGCATTTTCACAGACGACATCTGCACGCATGCGTGTCAGGTCGCCCTCGGCGTGGCGGTCGGCATAGTGGGTGAACAGATACTCGCTGACCACGATGGACAGCACCGAATCGCCCAAAAACTCCAGCCGCTCGTTGTATTCGCAGTCGATATGCCGCGCCCGCAGCTCATGAGAGTAGGAGGAATGTGTCAGCGCAGTCTCGATCAGTGCGCGGTTTTGAAAGGTGTAGCCGATCCGAGCCTCAAACTCGGAAATATCAAGAGGTAAGCTCATTTAGTCTCCTTCGCGGCAGGCTCAGCGGCCTCGCGTTGATGCTTTAATTTTTGTATCTCGGCAGCGATGTCGTCCGACGTGCTGCTTCCGGCATAGCTTGCCGCCTGTAGCACGGCGTTTTTGAAGGCGTGAGCGTTTGACGAGCCGTGCGCCTTGAATACCGGCTGACGCAGGCCTAACAGGGGAGCACCACCGTATGCGGATGAGTCAAATCGCGCCTTGAGGCCTCCCAGCTGCTTTTTGACCAGCAGAGCAGCCAGCTTTGTCCGCGTGTTGGAGTAAAAGCAGTCGCGCAGGGCACCGAACATCAGGCTGCCCATGCCCTCGATGGATTTGAGAAGTATGTTCCCGGTAAAGCCGTCGGTCACCAGCACGTCGCAGGCATTTTGCGGTACACGGTTAGCCTCGACGTTGCCGACAAAATTGATGCTGTCGTTGTCGGACAGCCGCCGATAGGCGTCGATCTGTACCTGCGTGCCCTTGCATTCCTCTGCCCCGTTGTTGAGCAGACCGACTCGCGGCCGCTCCACACCAAAGCCCTGACGCATATAAATGCTGCCAAGCAGCGCAAACTGCTCGAGATATTCGTCCGTGACAGTGACATTCGCGCCCGCGTCGAGCAGCAGCACGGGCGGGTTCATGGGCAGGATGGTTGCGATGGCGGCACGCCGTACACCGGGCAGCCGTCTGACTATCAGGCTGGCCGCCGTAAACAGCGCTCCCGTGCTGCCCGCACTGACGAATGCGTCACCTTCGCCGTCGGCCAGCAGGCGCAGACCGACGCACAGCGACGATTCCTTTTTGGCATGCAGCACGACCATGGGGTCGTCCTCCATGGTGACGGCGATATCGGTGTGGACGATTTTATGACCGTCGGTGGGCATGCCGCAGGCCTGTGCCGCGGCGCTTATGCGGGCGCTGTCGCCGCAAAGTATCAGCTCGCAGCCGCACTCGCTGGCGGCCTCCAGTGCACCGCGGACTATTTCGTCCGGTGCACGGTCGCCGCCCATAGCATCGACTATTATTTTCATGAAATTTGCCTCCTTGATCAGATGATTTCGCGTAGCCTGTCTATCTCATCAAGGGAACGCGCCGCGAGT
>CAYXBY010000075.1:0-7324 GCA_964463325.1 uncultured Lachnospiraceae bacterium
TCCTCCCCTACGTTACCAACTCCATCGCCATCGGCATGGTGTTCGCCGCAATGTTCAACATGGTCGGCAACGCGTTCGGCGGAGAGAAGGAAATATTGATCACCGCAGGCATCATCAACAATATTCTTGGCGTTTTCGGTATCGACCCGATCAACTGGATCAATGCCGGCTCCACATATATCGCCAATATTACCGTTATGGTGATATATATCGTCTGGAATGCCCTGCCCTTTAAGATACTCATTCTGCTTGGCGGCCTCCAAAGTATAAACCGCCAGTATTACGACGCCGCCAAGGTTGACGGCACGTCAAAATTCAGAGTATTCACCAAGATCACCGTCCCGCTGCTCTCTCCTATGCTGGCATACGTCGTTATAACCGGCTTTATCGGCGGATTTAAGGAATATTCGAGCATTGTCGGTATATTCGGTGATCATATGGGGCCGGCGGGCGACCCTTACCGGCTCAATACCATGGTCGGCTTCATATACCGTGCGATAGAAGGCGATATGCCTCTTTATGGCCGCGCCAGTGCGGCTGCGCTGATACTGTTTGGAATTATCTTTGTAGTCACAATGATAAATCTGTATGTCAGCAAGAAAAAGACACATTATTAAGGAGGTTGCAGCATGTCAGAAAACAATATTCCGTCCGTGCGCGAGCATGATATGCACAATATGGCTGCTCGGCAGCGTGTGATCAAGATAATAAGCCAGTTTTTGCTGTACGCCTTCCTGATCTTTATGGCGCTCATCGTCATTTTCCCATTTTACTGGATGCTTATTTCGTCCGTAAAGTCTGTGTCTGAGTACAGGCTTTCGGTACCGACGCTGTTCCCGCGTGAGATCATGCTCAGCAACTATCTCGAAGCCTTCACTACCGGTAATCTCGGGCGTTTGTTCCTCAACACCATGTTCGTCGGTATAGTGTCGACGCTGCTTTCACTGGTTATCACGATACTCTCTGCCTTCGCCTTTGCAAGGCTTGAGTTCAAGGGTAAAAATGCGCTGTTTGCCGCGCTGCTTGCCACCATGATGATACCGGGCGAGCTGTTCACCATCACCAACTATGCCACCGTCAACAACCTCGGCTGGATGAACACATATCGCGTCCTTATAGTGCCATTCCTCGTCAGCGTATTTTACATATATCTGCTGAGACAGAACTTTATGCAGATACCTAACGAGTTGTATTTGGCCGCCAAGGTGGACGGAACCAGTGATTTCAAGTATCTCTGCAAGGTTATGATCCCGCTGGCGCTCCCAACGCTGATATCCATCACCATTCTCAAGATGATGGGTGCATGGAACTCATATGTATGGCCACGTCTTGTGGCAAATGATGAGGCGCATCGTTTGATAACCAACGGTCTGCGGCAGATATCCTTTGAGGACCCTGCCATGCCAAGCATGGTAAACTACCCCGTTCAGATGGCAGCAGTCGCCATCGTATCCTTCCCGCTGTTTCTCGTGTTTATTTTCCTCAGAAAATATATCATGAAGGGCGTTTCAAGAAGCGGTATCAAGGGTTAATCAGCTTTCATAAAAGCTTTTAACAATATTTAACTATGGAAAGGAACAGTCTCCCTATGAAAAAAATCATTTTGTCGGTAGTTCTGTGTCTTACGCTCTGTCTCAACTGCATCGCAATGTTTGGATGCGGTAGTACCAAGCGGGCCGGTAACTTTACCATCCCCGAAGGCGGCTACGACGGCAGCAAGGTAACGATCACCTTCTATCACACTATGGGTCAAAACCTGCGTGATGTTCTCGATCGCTACATCGCAGAATTCAACAAGCTCTACCCTAACATCACTATCAACCACAGCCAGATCGGTAACTACGACGATGTCCGCAACCAGATCAAGACCGAGATCACGGTTGGCAACCAGCCTAACATCGCCTATTGCTACCCCGATCACGTCGCACTCTATAATCTGGCCGGTGCAGTAGTTACGCTCGATGACCTCATCGCAAGTGATATCGAGGTAACACGCAATGACGGAACGACCGAAAAGCTCGGTCTGACCGATGATCAGATCAACGACTTCATTCAGGGCTACTACGACGAGGGCAAGCAGTTCGGTGACGATCTGATGTACACCCTGCCGCTCTCCAAGTCCACCGAGGTGCTCTACTACAACAAGACCTTCTTTGATGCCAACAACCTTACCGTCCCCACCACATGGGATGAGATGGAGGCAGTTTGCGCTCAGATCAAGAAGATCGATCCCACCTGCATCCCGCTCGGCTACGACAGTGAGGCCAACTGGTTCATCACCATGTGCGAGCAGTACAAGTCCCCATACACCAGCTCCACCGGCGAGCACTTCATCTTTGATAACGAAACCAACAGAGGCTTTGTCGCCAAGTTCAGAGACTGGTATCAGAAGGGCTATGTGACCACACAGGATATCTCGGGCGGTTACACTTCCGAGCTGTTCAAGGCCGGCGCAGACGCTACCCGCAGCTACATGTCCATCGGCTCGTCTGCAGGTGCAACTCACCAGCGTCCTGATAAGGTCAACGGTGCATATCCCTTTGACGTCGGCATCACCACCATTCCTCAGGTCGATGCAAGTAACCCCAAGGTCATTTCGCAGGGTCCCTCCCTCTGCATTTTCAACAAGTCCAACTCTCAGGAAGTCATCGCTTCATGGCTGTTCGTCAAGTATCTGACCACCTGCGTTGAATTCCAGGCTGAGTTCTCCATGGTATCCGGCTACGTCCCCGTAATCAAGTCCGTATCTGACAATGCTGTGTACAGCGAGTTCATCAACGGCGCTGACGGCGGTGACAACATCGCTGCATACTCCGCTAAGGTCTGCCTGGCTCAGGAGGCAGCTTACTACACCTCCCCTGCCTTCAACGGCTCCTCCACTGCGCGCGATCAGGTAGGTCTGCTGCTGCAGAAATGCCTGGTCAATGACGATGGCGGCGACGCTGCGGCTATGATCAAAAAGGTGTTTGAGGCTGCAGTTGCCGAGTGCAAATATCAGTCTGCAAGCTAATACAGCATGAAGACAATTAGGCTTACAGCGGCGCTGTTGCTGCTGTGTTGTATCCTTTCCGTGCTGCCTGCGTGCAGCACGGAAAAGGAGCCCGAACACGTTGATTTCGCCGGCGAGGTAAAGCTTGATATGAGCTCTGAGACGCTAAAGCAGGAGGTCACGGTCAAGTCATATATCGACGGTGATACCACCCACTTCTACTTCCCCGCCGGCGGGCAGTTTGAGGATGGCGTGCTCAAGGCAAGATATCTTGCCATAAACACCCCCGAGTCCACGGGACGCATCGAAGAATGGGGTAAAAGGGCTTCAAATTTCACCAAAGAGAAGCTGCAATCCGCATCATCTATCCTCATAGAGTCGGACGACGACAAGTGGAATGCAGATTCTACCGGTGGCCGTTACCTCGTTTGGGTGTGGTACAAAACGCCGGAAATGACCGAATATCGCAACCTCAATATTGAGATACTTCAAAATGGCCTTGCCATCGCATCAAACTCTGCCAACAACCGCTACGGCACCTACTGCATGGATGCCATTGCGCAGGCTCAGCGAGAGGCGCTTTACGTTCACTCTGATGACACCGATCCCGATTTCTATTACGGCGACGCGCTTGAGCTGACGCTCAAGGAGCTGCGCTGCAATATCAGCGACTACGACAGCGTAAAGGTCGCGTTCGAGGGTGTTATCACCAATGACGACAGCGGCTCTGTCTATATTGAGGAATACGATGCCGAGACCGGCATGTATTACGGCATGGCTGTTTATTACCAGACTGCAGGTCTGCCGGGCAAGGCGCTGGAGATGCTGAGGATAGGCAACCGGGTAAGGATCGTCGGCACCGTGACACAGTTTTACGGTGCGTGGCAGGTTTCGGGGCTTACATATTCACTTATGCGCCCCGACAGCCCGACAAATATCCAGCTTATAAGCAGTGGCAGTGCTGCGGCATATGTGCCCACAGAGCCCTCCACCTTTGCAAACGGCAAGTTGAGTGTGCTGTGTAACGACGATACCGAAAAGGAATTTCGTTATGCAGAGCTGGCAATGAACACCACACTTGAAATGACGTCGCTCAAGGTCAAAAGCGTGTACACAACTGCCAGCGGCGATTCAAAGGGCGCTATCACGCTTACCTGCGAGGCTGCCGACGGAACCAAAATATCCGTCCGCACGACGGTGCTGCATGATCAAAGCGGCGCTGTCGTTAAGGAGGATGTTTTTAAGGGCGCTACCATCGACGTTCGGGGAATGATCGACATCAATACCTACAACGACGCCAATGAATACCAGATCAAGGTGTTCTCTATCGATGATATTACTGTCCATCCTTAAATTTCATTTTAATTTATAATAGGAGACAAGCAAAATGAAAAAAATATTACCTCTTCTCATTGTGCTCGCCCTGTGTCTGACCGCTTTCATCGCTTGTAGCAATAATGAAACGGCCGACATTGAGGAAGCCGGCGAGTATCTGTTCAGCCTTTACAAGGACGACAGCACCGTAACCAACACGGATTACGATGTTGCTGGCCAGGTGATACTGAACGGTAACGACAAGTTCACTGTTGAGTGGACTGTTGACGATACCGCCAACGTCACCATCAAGGAGAGCTCCAAGAGCGGCTTCTACACCATCGACATCAACGAAAAGACCCCCACCGAGGTCACCTATACGCTCACCGCTACCATCAAGGGCGCGGATGGCAAGACCGTGACCAAAACCTTTACACGCACCATTCCCGCTTACAAGGTATTTGGCTATGCTGAGTATGCAGCTTCAGCTGATGACGCATCTGTCGTCGTTGAGGGCGTTGTAATCGGCATCATGTCCAAGTCCACAGGCTCAAGCGCCAACTCGATCTATCTCCAGGGCGCGAATAACGACGGCGGCTACTATGTCTACAACCTCGCTGAGGATCCTATTGCTGACCTCGGAATAAAGGTCGGCATGACTGTCAGCGTTTCCGGCGTTAAGGACACCTACAACGGCCTGCATGAGGTCGTCAACGCCACCGCTACTATCACCGATTCCACCATCAAGACGGTTGAGCCGCTTGATTATACCGAGGCATTTAAGAACGCAGCTAACCTCACTGATGAGGCTCTTGTTTCGAAGCAGTCCCTTCTCGTCACCATTAAGGGCGTTGAGATCACCACTCAGGATGAGTCCAGCGGCTACTACAAGTTCAAGCTGGGAGACAACGAGACATATGTCCGCATCTCCTCCTCCAACAACTGCCTGACAAAGGACGAGATCACTGCCTTCAAGAAGGGGCACACTGAGCACGCTGTCTGGACGGCCAATGTTACCGGTATCGTTCAGCTCTACAGCGGCGCGTTCTACCTCATCCCTGCCGATGCAAACGCATTTGAGTATCTGTCTGAGATCACAAAGACGGATGCCGAAAAGGTTGAAATGGAAAAGAACGCTCTCTCGCTCAAAACCGACATTATGAAGGACACCGACCTGGAGCTTGCCCTCACTGGCAAGACCTACAGCGAGGTCGCCATTAGCTGGAGCATTGTAAACGATGCAAATGGTTGCGCTAAGCTTGATGGCTCCAAGCTTGCTCTTAAGCTTCAGAAGGCTGCCTCCAAGCTCACTGTTAAGGCAACCATTACCTGCGGCGCAGCTACAGATTCCACTGAATTTGAGATTTCCGTTGCAGCTATCCCCACCAAGACCGCACAGGTAGTTACATCTCCCGTAGCAGGTACCGCATATAAGTTCATGATGGTACACGAGGGCCTCGGCAAGGATCTCTACATCAATGGAGAGATGAGTGGCTACTACTACGCAACCACCGAGAGCGCAGACGAGGCAGTTGACGTTTACCTTGAAGAGGTGACCGGCGGCTACAACCTCTACTGCATGAAGGATGGCAAAAAGCAGTACTTGAACATCGTCGCTAGCGGCACATACATCAACGTTACCTACACCGATGCTCCTGCTTCCGTCTTCACCTATGACAAAACTCTCAACACGCTTGTTACTGTTGTCGGTGAAAACAGTTATTTCTACGGCACCAGCAAGACTAAGACCTACAACACCTTCAGCGCCCAGAAGACCACCAACACCGACATGTGCGTGGCTCAGCTTGTGGAGCTCGTTGAGGTAGGCCCCAATGTTGTTGATGTTCCCGCTGAGAAGACCGCATATAAGTTCATGCTGGCTCATGAGGGACTGGCAAAGAATCTATACATCACAGGTGACATGAGCGGCTACTACTATGCTACAACTGAAAATGTTGCCGAGGCCGCAGATGTTTATCTCGAGGCAGTTTCCGGCGGCTACAACATGTATTGCATGAAGGGCGACAAGAAGCAGTATATGAACATCGTTGCTAACGGCACATACATCAACGTCACCTTCACCGATACTCCCACTACGACATTCACATACGATGCAACGCTTAAGACGGTTGTGGCAGTTGTTGGAGACACAAGCTATGTTTACAGTACCAGCAGCAGCAAGACCTACGATACTATCAGCTCCGGCAAGACGTCTGCCAGCGATTCCCTCTTCATCGCGCACTTTGTCACCTATGTGGGTGAGATAGTGGCTGTTGAAGAGCCCGAGGTTACTGTTACCGCAGTCGATACTCCCGCTGCAAATACTGCATATAAGTTTATGCTGACTCAGGATGGGCTTTCAAAGGATCTCTTCATGACCGGCGCTATGAACGGCTACTATTACGCCACTTCTTCCAAGGCCTCTGAGGCTGCAGACGTCTATGTTGAGACCGTGACCGGTGGATACAACCTCTATTGCATGAAGGATGGTAAGAAGCAGTACATGAACATCGTTGACAGTGGATCCCACATCAATGTTACCTTCACCGATGCTCCGACCAGCGTATTCACTTATGACGCAACACTCAAAACTTTTGTCACGACCGTTGGTGAGACCGTATATTTCTACGGTACCTATGGAACCTACAACACCTTCAGCGCGCAGAAAACTACCAGCACTGACTCCTATGTTGCACACATTGTGACAGTCAAGTAAGCTCAAAGCGTTAAGAACAAAAATGTCCCCCGTTGTACACCAAAGTAGGCGTGCGACGGGGGATTGTTGTTAATTCGGATATTAAAAGTCATCTTTCATACAGTATAAGAAAAGGACGGGCAGCCAAAAGCTGTCCGTCCTTTTCCGGAACGCTGCCTTACGCTAAAACATCCTTATGAGAAGCAACGTAAAGCCAAGGCTCGAATCCTTCGAAGACGTATCACCAAATCAAAGGGCAGGCCATTATAGGGCCTGCCCTTTGATTTGGTGACCCGTACGGGAATCGAACCCATATTACCGCCGTG
>CAYXBY010000076.1:0-7188 GCA_964463325.1 uncultured Lachnospiraceae bacterium
ATTATTTTGTAAATCCTTTTGTTTTTTGGTCTGTCTACTTGACGGGGGCACATTACTCAGCCGCCCGGGCGGTTTTTAGTTACCGGCTTCAAGCATCACTCGTCTGAAATTCCCAAACGAGGCACTTGTAAAGCCTATTTCAACAGTCTCGCCATCCTGGACATAAGACAGAACTATACAATCCTTGCCGTCAAGGCTGCATTTTCCGATATTCTCAACGGCATCAAACGGAATGGCCGCCGTCCTCACGCCGCGTCCCGCGGATGCCTGCTCGAGATCATTTTGGAAGCAGATGGTTTCATTGTCCACCCAAACATCAAACAGGTCTCCTGCAAGTCCTTCGACCTGCAACGTATCCTCCGGCTTGTGATGCGCCAGGCCAAAGCTGACATATCTCTGCTCGATCGGAGTAAGCTGTGCCCACAGCTGCTGAACACGATCTGAAGCCTGCGGCTCCTCCGGCTCGTCAGCATCGGCTGTTGGCTCGTGCCGGGACTGCTCATACTCTATTACACTGTCATCGATTAGCACCCCGTCCTCTTCAATGACAGTCAAGGGTTCGTCATTGTCTTCCTTGTGGCGCTCGGGCTCAAGCCTATGCTCGTCGGCAATTGACATAAGCGGACGAACGCTGCTGTCGATAGCAGCTGCGGTCGCATCATCGTCATACGGCACATACCCAAAATCATCAATCACCTCATCGGCACTCGAGCTCGAGTGCGACTCTGGCTCCGGCTCAACTGCATTCATCTCCGGACGCTCGGGTTCAACTGATACCATTTCCGTATTCACCATTGGTTTGGACTCTCTTAGCGCTGTGTCGTTATTATCGTCCATCGGGGTATATCCGGACTCATCGTCGCCGGCAATAACACTCTCTGTCTCATCTTTTTTATCAAACGGTACATAATCATTTTCACTATCGACAACAGGCGTTGCACTCTTTGCATGCGCCACGTCATCAGTGCCGTTCACCTCGGCATCATACGTTTCTGATCCGGTAGATAGCTCATTCAGCGTATACTTGAAATACCCGAAGCCGGAATCAAAGTGGCAAATCATCAATGCCATCACAAAAATTTCCGCAAGGCCGTGCGCCATGACGGCCAGCACCTCCGCCGTTCCGGCTTCAGCCAGACTACCTCCCTGCGCTATTATGGAAATAAGTATCACTAAAAGCCGAACCAGCGCACCGCCGTAAATCAGGCGATACTTCAGACGATGATCACTCAGACTAAGCTGGTCAACAAAGAGCGTCCCGTAAAACGCGACTCCTGCCAGCAGCAAGAGCACCGCCAATACGACAGCAAAGCCACCGGCATCCACTACGCCAAAAACGTCGCCTGCTATTGACAGCAGGCAAAAAAGTATGACTGTCAGCGAACGGCCGCACAACAAAAACACACGGTCGTAAACCGTCAAAAGTACTGTCATCAAAAACAATACAAGCTTTTCGGTGAATGCGCGAGCAATAGTCATTGCATCTCCGCCCATTATGGCGGTCACAATTGACATAACAAGCGACACAAGTGCGATCAGCACTGTAAACCAACACAACACCTGCTCACCGCGGGATGGATTGTGCAGCAGCTTGTCTTCTCCTGCTCGTAGCGCAGTATTGATATATTCACGACTTCTTCCGTCTTTGCTTCTCATATATTTTGTTCTTCCTTATATCTTTTAATTTGTTCGCTAAATGTATAAAACGCCGGGTGGGTTTCTTGAGGCAGGCAAACAAAAACGCGTCTCGCGCCGGTTTTGATATCACAAAAGCTGAGCCTGTATGCCCACAGGCCAATGGCCTGTGCACGCTGTCCGCCATATCTAACATCACCAAGCAGCGGAGCTTTGCGCGATGATAGCTGAGCGCGTATTTGATGTGTGCGTCCGGTCAAAAGATGAATGTCATACAGCGACAGCGGCGCTCCGGCTTGATCAGCGCTGGTGGCTATGCAGCGATATTCGAGCTCGGCTTCGCGCACGCCATTACGCCTGCGATAGACAACATATGTCTTGTTTTTAACGCGATCGTGATAAAGCAGATCGTTAAGCGTCCCCTCGTGCGCTGGCAGCGCGCCGGGCGTGGCACATGTTACGGCAAGATACCGCTTATCAAGTCGCCGATCGGCTATCTGCCGTGACAACTCAGCCGCCGCCGCAGAATTCCTCGCGTATACCATAACACCGCCCACCTCACGATCAAGCCTATGGACTGCCAGGATCGCATCCGACGTCCCCCCAATAGCCTCTCGCAACAGCTGCGGCATGCCATCCGGGCCATCCTGTGAATTTACACCGCAGGGCTTAACGCAAACGATGCAATCGCGCCCCTCATAAATAATCTGTGGGACCCTGCACGCTTCAGATCTCAACATCAGCAACGACGCGGGCAGTCTTGACCTTTGCAACGTACTCCGATACCTTGACATGCTCGGGATGTACCTTATATGCGTGCAACGCCTCGAGTGAATCAAACTCGGTCAGCAACAGCATGTCATATGACATATCAGTATGAGAAACATCAAAGCCTATCTCCATACGCTTGAGCTGTGGGATGATGGGTCTCAGCGCCATCAGGCGGTCACGTACATATTCCATGTTCTGCTTGCGGGTGCGTCCCTCGGCGCTTTCGGCAAAGCGCCACATAACAACATGTCTTATCATAAACAGCATCTCCATGATGATTATAATTACTTACAGTAAATAATATCACATTCCCACGGCATTGTCAACTACGCATCACAATATTGACACAAATTTCCTGTAATAATATCTGCCACTCTGCTCTTGCTAAAAAATCATTTCTGTGGTATACTCTATGTAGTGCTTGCACTGCGAAATAATCCGAACAGGTGGAAACATGGCAAAGCTTTATTTCAAATATGGGGCGATGGGCTCATCAAAAAGCGCAAATGCGCTTATAACAAAATTTAATTATGAAGAGCGCGGAATGCGGGTATGGCTGATTAAGCCAGCGCTTGATGACCGTGACGGCAAGGATATAGTTCACTCGCGCATAGGGCTCGAGGCGGCCGCGCAGGCAATATCCTCAGATACCGACATTTTTGTGGAATTCCAGTCAGTTGGCGATTATCACGCAGTCATCGCGGATGAATGCCAGTTTTTTACGGAGCACCAAATAGATCAATTGCGCAGGATAGTTGACGAATTTGATATTCCTGTGCTTTGCTTTGGAATCAGAACCGATTTTCTGACGCATATGTTTGAAGGCAGTCGGCGCCTGTTTGAAATTGCCGATTCGATAACAGAAATAAAGACCATCTGCTCTTGCGGTAGCAAGGCGATAGTGAATGCACGCATAAACCAAGCCGGTGAGGTAGTAACCGAGGGCGGTCAGATACTGCTCGGTGGCAACGATACATACGTTGCAATGTGCCACCGCTGCTGGATAGAGGCAATTCAGCGGCAAAAAAGTAAATAAAATCCATCCAGCGCCCAGGACTGACTCTGCTTTGAGCTCTTTTGACGCGTTTCGACAATATTTTATGATTTCAAATTGACAAAACGCATGTTATGTGTTATACTTATGTCGTAGTGGCTTGAAATGTGCCAAACAGGTCAATTTTTTGTGAGGATATGCTGTATGCCGGTTGTTCTAATTGTGGATGGAAGCAATCTGCTTTTTCAAATGTTCTTTGGAATGCCTGCGCGGATAATCGGGAAGGCGGGCACACCGATCCATGGCGTATTTGGTTTTGTTGGTGCGCTGCTAAAGCTTATCCGGATAACAAATGCTACGCATGTCGTGGTGCTTTTTGACGGAGAGCACGAGAACGAGCGGCGCGAGGTGTACACAGAATATAAATCCAACCGGCGAGACTATGTTGATGTCCCAGACAACGAAAATCCTTTTTCACAGCTGCCCGACATCGAGCGTGCGCTTGACTATTTGCATATATGTCATTATGAGACCGAACTTGGCGAGGCCGACGACATTATCGCGGCATATACGGCAGCATTACGTGGCAAGTGCAAAACATTTATTTCATCTCAGGACGGCGACGTGCTCCAGCTGCTTACCGCTGAGGTCACCATTGTGCGCTATGCCGGCAAATCAACTACTCTGTTTACCCCCGAGCTGCTGCGCCAGCGCTTCGGTATTGAACCGCAGCAATACGCCGACTATAAAACGCTTGTCGGCGACCATGCGGATAACATCCCGGGCGTGCCCATGATAGGCCCCAAAACGGCAGCCTCGCTTTTACGTGAGTTTTCGACCCTTGAGGGCGTGATCGAAAATGCGGACAAAATCAAGCGTCTTGCGGTATCAGATTTCATCACCGATCATAGTGAGCTGCTGAGGGATTGGTACAGCATAATCAAACTTGGTGATGACTATCCCCTGCCCTTCACGTTTGAAGAACTCAAATGTGATGTTGGTAACATCACGACACGCGAGGTGCTTGGCGGCATTGATGCGCTTTGACACCTAAGCAACTCTACAAAGTCTACGAAAGGATAAACGAGCTATGTACGATATTCAAAGAGCGAATGTATGGAAACGTATATCGGCATATATAATAGACACCATATTTCTCGTTATCATCGCGGTCGGAGTGGCATCTCTTCTTTCTCTGATTTTTTCTTATGACACTCACTCGGCTCGACGTGACCAGCTCAGAGCCTCCTACGAGCAAAATTACGGCGTCAGCTTTGACATGACGCAGGAGGAATATTCCGCGATGTCCGATGAACAGAAGGAAAACTATAATAAAGCCTATGAAGCCTTTATGTCCGCCCCCGAGGTAAATGAGCTTGATATGCTGCTCACAAATCTTACGCTTATGATGATATCCTTCTCGTTCCTGGCATCATATATCGCACTTGAAATAATTATTCCGTTGCTATTTAAAAACGGTCAAACTCTCGGTAAAAAAGTATTCGGCATTGGTGTAATGCGCGAGGACTGTATTCGTATTACTGCGTTCCAGCTCGTATCTCGCACGTTACTCGGTAAGTATACCGTCGAAACTATGTTGCCGATTTTTCTTGTTTTATTGCTTTTCTCAAATATTATGCCGCTGTTCTGTCTTATCGGACTTGCGGCGCTGCTCATCGTACAGATTGTAATGACGCTTGTAACACGGCTGCACACACCTATACACGACAGGATATCAGGATGTGTGGCGATAGATATAGGAAGCCAAATGATATTCGATTCACGGGAAGCAATGATAGAATACATCAAGCGGCATCACGCGGATGTGATCGAAAAGACCGAATACCGCTGAGTTCTCTAAAACGCTATTTTAAGAAATAATTATAAACACAATTGGAAAGGAACTACTATGAAAGTCGTTTTGCAAAATCTAACTAAGATCTTTCCATCGAGAAACAAAAAATCTGGTGAAGAGGTCGTGGCGGTAAACGATTTTACCTTTACGATCCCCGATGGAAAGCTCGTTGGTCTGCTCGGCCCGTCCGGCTGCGGCAAAAGCACCACGCTGTACATGATCAGCGGTCTGCAAAAGCCGACCTCAGGTCAGATCTTCTTCGGTGACGACGATGTAACCGAGCTATCCGCAGAAAATCGCGGCGTAGGACTCGTGTTCCAAAACTATGCGCTTTACCCGCATATGACAGTCAAGCAGAACATCCTTTTCCCACTGCAAAATTTCAAGGGCAAGGACAAGCTCCCCAAAAACGAAATGATCGAGCGTGCCTACAATGCAGCCAAGCTTGTTCAGATCGATGACCTCATGGAGAGAAAGCCGAGCGAGCTGTCCGGCGGTCAGCAGCAGCGCGTAGCTATCGCACGTGCACTGGTCAAAATGCCCAGCGTCCTGCTGCTCGATGAGCCGCTATCCAATCTCGATGCACGTCTCCGCCTGCAAACACGTGAGGAGATCCGCCGTATCCAGCGTGAGACCGGCATCACGACTGTTTTCGTAACGCACGACCAGGAGGAGGCCATGAGCATTTCCGACCTCATCGTTGTTATGAAGCTGGGTGTGATACAGCAGATAGACAAGCCACAAAACGTCTATGACGATCCCACCAATCTGTTCGTTGCCAAGTTCCTCGGCACCCCGCCGATCAACGTATTCAACGGCTGCGTCAAGAACCAGAAGCTCTACATAGGCGAGAGTGCAGTGCTGGATGTACCCGGCGTTGAGGATCGTGAGGTAACGGTTGGCATCCGTCCCGAGGGTTTCATCCTGGACGACAATGGCCCGCTCAGCTGCGAGCTCTCAAGCGTTGAGGTCATGGGTCGCGATATCAATGTGGTCTCGCGTCACGCGGCATCCGTCAATCCCATTATCCGCTCCATCATCAATGCTGACGTTCGGCTGGCTCCCGAGGCTACTGAGGTGCGCTATTCGCTTAAACCGCACAAGGTGTTCATCTTCGACCGTAAGGACGAGCGGCGTATCCGCTTTGAGGTGAAGTAAAATGGTTGAAAGCAAGCATAAATGGAAGGCGTGGCTCTATCTCGCGCCGGCGATCGTGCTTTTGATGATATTTACCGTCTGGCCGATCATAAACACTGTAAGAATAGCATTTCTTGACGGCTACAACGCAATGACGGCCGTCAGCGGCAAAAGCTTTACATTCGGCATAGAGAACTTTAAGCAGGTGGTTGGAGCAGGCTCAAACTTTATGACCTGCCTAAAAAACACCATATTGCTTTGTGTTCTGACTGTTCCGATATCGACCATTCTGGCATTGCTGGTGGCTGTTTGCCTTAATGCGATCAAGCCGCTCCAGAGAACGCTTCAGACGATTTTCTTCCTCCCCTCCTTCTCCAACTCCATCGCCATCGGCATGGTGTTCGCCGCGATGTTCAACATCGTCGGCAGCGCGCTGGGCACGGAGAACGAGTTGATCGTAACTGCGGGCATCGTCAACAACGTGATCCAGTTCTTCGGCGGCAAGCCCGTCAACTGGATCAACGCCGGTTCCACCTACACCGCGAACATGTTCGTCATGATCGTGTACATCGTGTGGAACGCGCTGCCCTTCAAGATCCTGGTGCTGCTGGGCGGTCTGCAGTCCATCAACAAGCAGTATTACGATGCTGCCAAGGTTGACGGCACCTCCCGTCGCCGCATCTTCACCCGCATCACTGTGCCGCTGCTCTCCCCCATGCTGGCGTACGTGGTCATCACGGGCTTCATCGGCGGCTTCAAGGAATACACCAGCATCGTGGGCATCTTTGGCGAGCTG
>CAYXBY010000077.1:0-7159 GCA_964463325.1 uncultured Lachnospiraceae bacterium
GGTGCGGTCGATGGCGCCGGTGCGCTTGAAGTCGGAGATAAAGAAATCCGCCTCCTCAAACGTGATACCGATAGCCGCGAAGACGACCGCAAATTTTGTCTCCTCGCCGCCGCGCACACGAGCCTGACGCGCTATCTGCGCGGCCAGGTTGGCGTGGGGCAGACCGGAGCCCGAGAAAATGGGCAGCTTCTGACCGCGAACCAGCGTGTTAAGGCCGTCGATGGTCGAGATGCCCGTCTGAATAAACTCGGACGGATAGTAGCGCGCCGCGGGATTGATGGGCGTGCCGTTGATATCCATATATTTTTCAGGCAGCAGGCGTGCGCCGTTGTCTATGGACTCGCCCATGCCGTTGAAAACGCGTCCCAGCATGCCCTGCGACACCGCCAGCTGAACGCCGTGCCCGGTGAAGCGGACCTTGCTGTTAGCCAGGTTGATGCCGGCAGCCGAATCAAACAGCTGTACCAGCACATTGCGCCCGTTGACCTCGAGCACGCGGCAGCGGCGAACCTCGCCACTCGGCAGCTCTATCTCGCCGAGCTCGTCATATTTGACGCCCTCGACCTGGCGCACCAGCATAAGAGGACCTGCAACCTCTTCTATGGTCTTGTATTCTCTTATCATTTTGCTCCTCCCTTATTCGGCGCTCTCGGCGACAAGCTGCGCCAGCTGTGCGTCCACCTGCTCGCGGATGATCTCGAGTGCATCGCGATAGCTGTCAGTCGAAAGCTCCTTGGCGCGGCCTATGCGCTCGCGCACGGGCAGCTCGGACACGCGCTGGATGTCAGCTCCGGCGGCGACGGCCTCTCTGGCCTTGTCCTCAAAGTAGAATATCAGCGCCAGCAGGTCATGCTGCTTCTCGAGCGGACAATAGCTGTCAAATTCGCCCATGGCGTCCTGCTGGAGGAAGTCCTCGCGGATGGAACGCGCCACCTCGAGCGTCAGGCGGTCATCGGCAGACAGTGCGTCGATACCAACCAGCTTGACTATCTCGTCCAGGCTGCTCTCCTCCTGCAGCGTCTTCATGCAGCGGTCGATGTTGGTGTTCCAGTCGGCAGCCACATTGTCAGCGAACCAGCCCGCCAGGCGGTCGCGGTAAAGCGAATAGGAATTGAGCCAGTTGATGGCCGGGAAGTGGCGGCGGTAGGCCAGCTGCGAATCCAGTCCCCAGAAGACCTTGACTATGCGCAGCGTCGCCTGTGTGACCGGCTCGGAAATATCGCCGCCTGCGGGCGAGACGGCACCGATGGCCGACAGTGCGCCCTCCCTTTTGTCGGCGCCGAGGCAAACGACCTTGCCGGCGCGCTCGTAGAACTGCGCCAGACGCGTGGTAAGGTAGGCGGGATAGCCCTCCTCACCCGGCATTTCCTCAAGTCGGCCGGACATTTCGCGCAGCGCCTCAGCCCAGCGCGAGGTGGAGTCGGCTATGACGGCGACGGCATAGCCCATGTCTCTGAAATATTCTGCAATGGTTATGCCGGTGTATACCGACGCCTCACGCGCCGCCACAGGCATATCCGAGGTGTTTGCGATAAGCACAGTTCTCTCCATCAACGACTTGCCCGTTTTTGGGTCGATGATCTCGGGGAACTCACGCAGCACGTCGGTCATCTCGTTGCCGCGCTCGCCGCAGCCGATATAGACGACCAGGTCAACGTCGCTCCACTTGGCCAGCTGGTGCTGCACGACCGTCTTACCCGAGCCGAAGGGGCCGGGGATGCAGGCTGTGCCGCCGCGGGCGATGGGGAAAAGCGAGTCGACATTGCGCTGACCCGTCACCATAGGCTCGACGGGGGGCAGCTTTTCGGCATAGGGACGCGCCACGCGCACCGGCCACTTTTGCATCAGCGTTATGTCCTCAAGCGTGCCGTCCGCCAGGCGCAGACGACCGATGCGGTCGGTGACGGTAAAGTCGCCCTCGCGCAGCTCCTCGATGACGCCGCTCTTTTTGGGCGGCACCATGATGAGGTGCTTAATGACCTCCGTCTCCTGCACATAGCCGTATATATCGCCGCCGCTGACGGTGTCGCCAAACTTGGCCGACGGCACAAAATGCCAGCGACGCTCGCGCTCCAGCGCCGGCTCATCGACGCCGCGCACCAGATTTGAGCCTATTTTCTCTCTCATGGTCTCCAGCGGGCGCTGGATACCATCGTAAATATTCTTAACAAGTCCCGGCCCCAGCTCAACGGACAGCGGCTCGCCTGTTGAGACGACCCTGTCACCGCGGCCGATGCCGGCGGTCTCCTCATATACCTGAATGGAGGCGCGGTCGCCGTGCATCTCGATGATCTCACCGATCAGCCGGCTGTCGCCAACGCGCACCACGTCGAACATATTTGCCTCGCGCATGCCCTCGGCGACCACAAGCGGTCCGGAAACCTTTAATATCTTTCCTTCAACCATAATTTTAAGCTACGCCTTTCTGGTTTAATTTTTGAATATGATGTCGGCACCCACAGCGCGTTCGACTGCGTTGCGTATTGCGGCCATGCCGTAGCCTGTGTTCCCGGACTGACCGGGTATCGATATGATAGCGGGCAGCGGCATATCGCGGTAGCGCTCGCAGTCGGCCTCAAGGCCGGCGGCATAGCTCTCCACCAGGAAAATGACTGCATATTCCCCGCTCTTGACCAGTCGGTGCAATATCCGGCCGGCCTCCTCGACATCCGCCGCCTCGTGGACGGCAAAGCCGAGTGACATAAATCCGAGCACGCTGTCGCGCTCGCCAATAATTCCGATCTTATACATAGCGCCGGCCTCCGTCACACATACATGTCCCGCATACGACTGCGGATAGTCTCGGCGTCGAGGTGTGCGTCCTTGCCCGCCATTATTATGCGGACGTTTTTGATGCCCAGCTCAAGCCCGGCCAGATAGGCCGTCGCCAGCTCCGCCCCAAAGGGCAGCCAGCGGACACTGCGTATCAGCTGCATCATGCAGGCATCCGACGCCCTCTCGACCTCGGCCAGTGACGAGCTGACACCGGCTCTGCGGCCAAGCTCTGCTATCTCACTGCCCGCTATCAGCGCCCAGACCGCCGTCTCGCCCTGCCCTGCGGCATCCGCCCAGCACCGAGGCGCCAGCGTTCCGCCCTCGAGCAGTGCCTCGTCCAGCAGGCGTCCGACGCTGTCGCCGCCCATGCGGACGACTCGCAGCGCCATGGCGGCGTTGGTCAGGTCGCACAGCCGCTCAACATAGTGGCGTGCAAAGGGGACGCTCGAGGCGGCAGCCGTTTCGGCCATGTCTGCAAAGCAGGCGCGGTCAAGGATGAGGTCGATGCACTGCGTATTTGAGGTGCGCAGGCAGGTCTCAAGCGCCTCGGCGGCAGCGGCGGCCATGTGCGGCGGCAGCGGGGAGTAATCCCCGGCCTCGACGGCGTCTGTCAGCGTCTCGAGCGCCACGCTTCCCGCCCCCGACAGCATGCCGGTGGGCTCGACGCCGCGGACGCGGCATTTGAGCAGCGATTTTATGTTGTTGCAATCGTATTTGTACTGTAGAAAGCTGACGGCATCGGGGCTCGGCAGCATTTCTCTGACCTCGCGGAAGGCGTCCTCAAGCATGGTCATGATAGACGCCTCGCGATCCACGCGCGCGCCGCCCATGCCCTCTGTCATAACGATCCTGCACCCAAAATCGCCCAGCGACTCCAAAATGTCCTCAGCCGTGTCAGCGCTGATAAAGCGCTCGCAGGCCTCCGCGCTCAGCATGCGTGTTTCCATCGCACGTATACGCGCCGAGCTGAACATATACGCGGTATCGTCGTATCTCATTTATTCCACCTGCCCTCCGTAAGCCTTATCAGTCGAACAGCGCCGCGCAGACGGCGGCCTCTGTCTCATCCCGCATGCCCCGGAGCAGCATGTCAATGGAGCAATTGAGCTCGACGTCGCCGTAGCGCAGTATAATGCCGCCGTCAATGGGGGCATCGTCCTCGCTCAGGTGCAGCCGCTCGACTGTTTCGCGGTCCACCCGCCCGGCCAGCCGGTTGCGGACGTCGTTTATTACATTGCGGCCCAGCTTGGCGCGATCCTCCGCGCACAGCCGCAGCTCATAGCACTCTGCCTCCGTTTCCGTCTCGCCGTAAAGCTCGCGGTTGACGCGCTCGGTCTCGAGCTGCTCGCAGAGGGCGTAGCAGGTGAGCTGCACCAGAAAGGCGGTGTAGTCTCCCCGCGACTGACCCAGCAGCTGCTCGCGGGCGCGGGCATATGCCGCATCGACCAGGCGACTGCGTGCCGCCATGGTAATGGCGCGTTTTTCAAGCGACGCCGCCGATTTGGCGCGCGAGATTATATCCCTGGCCTCGTGCTCGGCCTCGCTGTTGAGCGCGGAGCAGGTCGCCTCACGACGAGCATCCAGCTCCTCACGCAGCCGGTCGCACTGTGCGCGGGCGGTGTCCAGCGTGCGGCGGGCGTCGTCCTGCGCATCGGCGAGTATCTTGGAGGTTATTTTATCAAGCCCTGTCATGATTCAACTTCAAGCCTCGATCTATCAGCCAACAGGGGCGAACAGCACGAGGAAGAGCGAAACGACGAGCGAAAAGATGGCGTACAGCTCGACCAGACCCGCCGAGGTGATAGCCTTACCGCTGGCGTCAGGCTGCTTTGCCATCAGCGTAATACCGGAGCAGGCGACTCTGCCCTGCTTGAGAGCCGAGAAGTAGCCAACGATAGCGACTGGCAGCGAGGCGAAGACGAAGTACATGCCCTGTGCGAAGGTCAGCTCGGGGATCTCGCCGCCGATGAAGCCCAGCTTGATGATCATAACGAAGGCAGTGATGAAGCCGTAAAGACCCTGCGTGCCCGGCAGCGCCTGAAGAATGACGGCCTTACCGAACAGCGAGGGGTTTTCAGCCATCAGACCCGAAACGGCCTCGCCCGCCTTACCGACGGCCACAGCCGAGCCGATGCCGGCGACTATCATAGCGATAGCGACGCCCAGCAGCGCCAGGTTAAGGCCCGAGGTGAGCTCTCTGATAAAGTCGGTGAACCCGTACTTAGCCGCCTCTGCGGCGACCTCACTTGTGGCTGTAAGCACGTTTAGCATAAAATTTCCCATTGTTTTTATCTCCTTTTAATAATTTTAATCAGATTTTGCTGTTATCGACAGTGTAGCTGTCGGCGGGGGCGACGGGCTTAAAGCGGCGGCCGCCCTCAGTGAAGAATTTACCGAAGAATTCGATATATTGCAGTCGGCTGGTGTGAACGAACGAGCCGAGAATGTTGATGGCCATATTGAGCGCATGGCCGACGATGAGCACCAGCACCATAGCCACCGTACCGACGGCGCTACCGCCCATAAGCGTGGCCAGAATGTTGACCACTTGCGCCACGACGGCCGAGGCCAGTCCCAGCGCCATTATGCGCGAGTAGGAGATGAGGTCGGAGGCGAAGTTTATCAGTCCGTAGAGGCTGTAAAGGCCGCCGCCCAGCTTCATGGCGATGTTTTTGTTTTTGCGTCCCTGCGTCAGCACCATCGCGACGACGCCGGCCAGCGCCACCCACTTACCCACGCCGGGCTCCACTGCCAGTGCGCCGATGCCGGCGAACATAAGCCAGAGCGGGACGGTGTCAAGTATGGCGTCGAGCGGATGCCCGTCGTTCCAGGTGATATACAGCTTAAGCGCCATGCCCGAGACGAGATGTATGCCGCCCATGATGAGCGAATATATCATAAATGTCATGGGATCGACCAGCGGGTCGACCAGAATTGCCAGCGTGGCGGGCGCCTCGACGCCAAAAATGTTGTTCATCAGCTGAAGTGGCAGGTCACCGAAGTAGCCGCCGAACAGCACGCCCATGATTGTGCTGCCGATGCCGCACCAGCCGAACATGAGCAGAAAGCGCTTTGTGCCCTCCTTTGGCTTGAGCAGCGCCACGCCGCCGAAGCAGGCCAGCACCATCAGCAGTCCGTAGCCGACGTCGGCAAACATCATGCCGAAAATGAGGCAGTAGAATATCGCCATAGCGAGGGTGGGGTCATATGTGCCGTATTTGGGGTAGGAATACATGCCGACGACCCATTCAAAGCTGGTTGCGAATTCGTTATTCTTAAGCAGGACAGGCGGATCGTCGTCCTCGGTGGGATCCTCCAGCTCATATGCGCACATGTAGCGGTCGAGCAGCTCGCCGACGCGCTCGGCGCGGTCGACCGGCACCCATGCGGTCATGACGGAGCAATATTCAGTCTGCGCCAGCAGCAGCTTGGTGCGTGCGGCGCACAGCTGGGTCTCGGTGACGTCGCACAGCGTCTCGAGGTCGTCGAGGCTGAGTGCTGTCTGCCGCAGCTCGGCCGTCAGTTGCACCTCGCGCTCGGCGATGCCGACAAGACCCAGCTCGATATCCGAGCGTTCAACCAGCGCCGACTTTTCAAAGCCCTCGAGCGGGGCGCGGTTAAAGCCAAGTCGCAGCAGCACGTCGCGCAGCTCGCCTGCGCTCGAGACGTGATAGATGACGACGATATAATGCGTTGTTTTGGCGCTGTGCACCGTCTGCACGACGGCGCCCGCCTCCCGCAGCTCGGCCAGTGCCTGATCCGGCGTGCGTGTTGAGATGGAGCCCAGCTCAACGCAGGTCGTGGCGGTGCCGTGCTCGCCAAGTGGGATGTCGAGATTCAGCCAGGGCTCGAGCACTGTCAGGCGCTCCTCGAGCGCACGGCGGCGCACCACCAGCTGTGCCTGCTCGGCCACTATGTCGGCTGTGCGCTTGACTGCTTCGAGCGCGCGCGAATACCGTCCGTCTGACACAAATTCGTCAAAGTCCAGCTCGCGTCGCCGCGGGAACAGACCCTTGCGCTGCTGCGAATAGGGGCGCAGCGCCGCCATGGCCGTCCGCGTTTGCTCCAGCTGACTGCCCAGCTGTGCCACCTCGTCCTCGCAGGGCGTGAAGCGCAGTCCCTCTGCGTCCTCCGCGCGACTGACCTCGACACAGCGCAGCTTTATCAGCCGCTTTATTATCTCATCTACATCTCCACCGGAAGCCAGCAGCGTCAGCTTTTTCATTGATACTATTGCCATTTCTGATCCTCCGTGATTTTTTTAATATTTCGGGGCTGCTCGCCCCGGCGCGTGGGCTTCTCGGGGCTGTTCGCCCCGAACCCCCGGGTGCGTGGGCTTCTCGGGGCTGCTCGCCCCGAACCCTCGGGCGCGTGGGCTTCTCGG
>CAYXBY010000078.1:0-7092 GCA_964463325.1 uncultured Lachnospiraceae bacterium
GCGGAGGTGGTTGGGGTCCGGGGAGGCGGAACGAAGCGTTCCGCCTGCACCGGCGCACTCTTTCGCCCTTTCTGCTGCGTTGCAGAAAGGGCAAAAACATCGATTACAGCTGACGATCGCTCGAGTCAGCCTCGAGGCTGCAAGCCTCACTCGCGCCGAAGTATGCAATACTTCCCCCCCAGCCCCGAGGCTGCAAGCCTCACTCAGCGCCGAAGCATGCAATGCTTCAACTCCCCTTCAAATACTCCTCCAGACATTGCCCCGAAAGGTGCATCTCGGCGGCAGCCTGTTGACCGACAAAGCGATAATGCCAGGGCTCGTAGCTGTAGCCGGTGACGGCTACCTTGTCCTGCGGATAACGCAGAATAAATCCGAATTTGTATGCGTTGTCGCACAGCCAGGAGTAGACCGGCTGCGCTGCGAAGGTTTCGTCAAGGTCGGTCATGCCGGTGGCGATCAGATCGACACATAGCCCGGTCTGATGCTCGCTGGTGCCCGGCGCGGCCGAGTATTCCAGCACCCGCGCCCGCGCCGCCTCATAGCTTAGCGTCGAATTGGCCGCCATCTCGCGATTGATGTAGGTCGAGAACAGCGAGGACTGATAATTATAATCGCGATAGGCGCTGGTCACAAAAATGTCAGTGTAGCCCGCCGCACGCATCTCCTGCATCATGGCGCTCAGCGCCCCCGCCGCCGTCTGCTCAAGCTGCTTGACGCCGCCGTATATGGTCAGGCTGCTGTCAAGCGTCACAAGCGACGCGGGAGCGTAGTCAGCGCCAAGCGGCTGCTGCTTGTTGGCGAGCACTAAATATGCGCGGTCACGTGGGTCGAGATATTTTTTATAGGCTGAAATGTCGGTCTTGAAAACGTACGAGCTTATCATGGCGTCGATATCCTCCGGTGCTGTCGGCGGTGTGGTCGCCGCGCTGCCTGAGCGCAGGAAGGTGACCTCGCGCCAGACCGGCGAGACGGTCGTGCTGCCCTCGGCCTCGTCGCGCCAGACCGACAGCTTATTGTATTCTGTGTCAATGACAATGGTGACATAGTTAAAGTTGGAATTGATAAATTCACATGGCAGCCACAGCGCGTCGCCGTCGTAGCAGGCGGGCGCGGGCATGCTGACCGACACCCCAGCAATATCGGCGATCGCCGAGCCGGGTGTAAAATCGACATATTCGCCCGCCGAGGCGTACAGCCGCACGCTCTCGGCACTGCCGGTGACGGTCAGATCGCAATACTCTGCAAGTTCAAAGGCGTTGATATATACCACGCCGTCCCGCACCGTGTCGGTATAGGGAACGATGCGCCGCGTGTCATAATAGACGCGGAAATCATTTGTGTTGATGCGCGGGCTGAGCGCGTGAACGATCAGCGCCACCGCGACGGCCAACAGCAGTATGGCGACCGCTGCCAGCGCGGCAATGCGCTGCCGCCGCGTCAGACGGTACCACAGCTTCATGACTCGGCCTTCTTTTCAATAATTATAAAGTAAGGCGAGGTAGGGGAATTGAGTATCTTTATCTGCGTGGCGCACAGCTGCCAGCGCGGCAGCGTCGCGAGATAGGCCGCCAGCTCGCGCCCCTCGGCCTCGCCCTCGGCGTGGCCAGGATAGACGGCGACGCAAAGTATGCCGTCCGGCGACAGCAGCTCGATGGCGGCCTCGACTGCCGGCAGCGTGGTGGTGCGCAGCGTGGTGATGCGCTTGTCGCCGCCCGGCAGGTAGCCGAGGTTGAACATGCCCGCCTTGATGGGACAGTTGACGTAGCTTTTGACGTTGTGATGCGAGTCGTTTATCAGCGTATAGACCTGCGGGCAGCCCGACGCGGCGAGGTTGGCCGCTGTCGATTCGACCGCCTGACGCTGAATATCAAAGGCGAAGACGCGCCCGCTCTCGCCGACAGTGCGGCAGAGAAATTCGGTGTCGTGTCCGTTGCCCATGGTGAAATCGACGGCGGTGTCGCCCTCGTGCAGGTGCTTGCAGATGAAATATTTTTGCAGCTCAAGAAGATCTAACATTTATTGCTTGTCCTTTCTGCCTGCGGGCGGCGTGTGGAGATCCGAACGCAGGAATTTAATTGCCCGTTCTACCGCGTCACGCGAGTTATACCACGGCTCGTCGGCAAAGCGGTAATCGAATTTTTTGCAAAACCAGCTGATGTCGCCGCGCAGCTCGTCAAAGTACGGCTCGACGACGGCGGCGCAATCGCGACCGAACGCGGCGTATTTTTTCTTTGGCAGCCGGGCGCGGGCGTGCGCCAGCAGCTGGCGGTAGTGCGGCAGACAGAAGTAGGGCTGTGCGAGCAGCTTGGCAGGGAAGGCCTCGTCTGTGTCCCACAGCAGCACGACGGTGTCCAGCATGCGCTGGAAGTGGTAGTCGATGCGGCGGCAGACGTAGCAGCTGCCCTCCAGCGCCTCAATGCGACCGGAGGCGCGGCCGGCGGGATCAGTCGGCAGCAGCGAGCCGAATTTGGTCTGCTCGCGCAGCTCGTTAAGGTGACTTTCCAGCGTCAGCGCCATGCCGAGGCGGTTTTTGCGGGTCAGCATCATGTCGTAATGCGTGCGGCAGAAGCCCTCCTTGTTGGTTTGGATGCGGACATCAGGCTCCATCATTGAGGCGCCGAGTATCAGGTCGAGCTCGTTGTCCTCAAGACGGTTGTACAGTGCGCATATCGGACAGCCGCAGGCCTTGTCGGCCGCTGCTGCGTCAAAGACCTCGTTGATCGGGATGGTGTAAATCTGCTCCATTTTGTGTTTGCTCCTCCGCACCACTTGAATTTTATCACGAAATGAGTTATAATTAGTCAACCTTTATTATATCAAGATTATCGCAATAAAGCAAGTACATTTTCATTATATGGAGGCATTTTTTGATGACAGGAACCGACATGCGGGCCGGCGTGCCGTTGCTGCGCCTTGAGGGCGTGCGCGGATTGCAGCTCGACAAGACCTTTGACTGCGGGCAGTGCTTTCGCTTCGAGCCGGTGGTGGGCAGCCGTCACGAGGTCGAGCTGGCTGGGGTGGCGCACGGGCGGTTGGTATCGTTCGCGCAGGACGGCGACACGCTGTATATTTACAACGCGACCGAGAGGGATTATGACGCCATATGGCGGCAATATTTGGGACTGGATCGCGACTATGAGGCCATAAATGCGGATATTTTGAGTCGTTCGAGCAGCCGGGCGCTGGCCGCCGCGGTGCAGCACGGCAGCGGCATACGCATACTGCGCCAGCAGCCGTGGGAGACGGTCTGCTCGTTTATCATCTCGCAGAACAACAATATTCCGCGCATCAAGCGGCTGATCTCGGCGCTCTCGGAGCGTTACGGCGAGCCGCTGGACACGCGCGGCATGGAGCAGCACGGCGGCGAGCGGCCGATGTTTGCCTTTCCGACGCCCGAGGCGCTGTACGCGGCGGGTGTTGACGGCATATTTGAGCTGCGCACCGGCTTCCGCGCCAAATACATATACGACGCCGCGCGGTGGTGGCTGGAGGCGGGCGAAACGTCCGACGGTATGCCCGACGGCGCGCCGGGGCTTGTTGCCCGCCTGTCGTCGCCTGAGCTGACGACGGCTGAGGCGGCCGAGATACTTGAGCAGATACACGGTGTCGGCCCCAAGGTGGCGGCCTGCTCGCTGCTGTTTGGCTTTGGGCGGCTTGACGCCTTCCCGGTGGACGTCTGGATACGGCGCGTCATCGCGCGGTATTTCGGCGAGGGCTTTTCGCCGTCGGGACTTGGCCCCTACGCCGGCGTGGCGCAGCAGTATTTGTTTTACTATGAACGTTATTTGGGTGGAGAATCGTCGGGGGAGAGGTGAAGCATGAAATGCTTCACTCCCACCCCAAAATAGAAACAAAACCTTAACAATTCCATGCTATAATAGGTCTCAGCACCAGTGGAACGAAAGGAGCACACTATGTTCAAAATATTAGTTGTCGAGGACGACCGCGAGCTAAACCGCTCGGTTTGCACCTTTCTCGGGCAGCACGGCTATGAGGCTATCGGCTGTCTCGGCGCCGAGGACGCCTTCGACCAAATGTATAAATACACCTTTGATCTGATCATTTCCGACATAATGATGCCGGAGATAGACGGCTTCGAGCTGGCACGCACCGTCCGCTCGCTCAACAGCGACATTCCACTGCTTTTCATGACCGCACGGGACGATTTCGCCGCCAAGCAGCGCGGCTTCAGTCTCGGCATCGACGACTATATGACAAAGCCGGTCGATCTCGACGAGCTGCTGCTGCGCATAGGAGCCCTGCTGCGCCGATCGCACATCGCCGCCAGTCGCCGTCTGGAGCTCGGCAGCTTTGTGATGGATATCGACGAGCGTACCGCCACGCTCGATGGCGAGGAGATCGCCCTGACGGCACGTGAATTTGATCTGCTCTATAAGCTGCTGTCCTACCCCAAAAAGACCTTCACCCGCACCGCGCTGATGGACGAATTCTGGGACGCCGACACGCAATCGGGCACCCGCACAGTCGACGTTTACATGACCAAGCTCCGCGCCAAGCTGAGTGGCTGTGACGCGTTCGAGATCCAAACTGTGCACGGCCTCGGCTATAAGGCGGTGATCAAATGAGCCAACGGTCAGACGTCGCGCGCCGTCAGGGTGCAGTCATACGTGAGCTCAGCCGATTTTTTGTCATATTGCTGCTGACAGCCTTCATCATCACCAGCTGCCTGATGCTGTTTGTCACGCTGATGCAACGCACCATGGGCACCGACTTCACAGCTGAGGACATTTCGTCCGCGGCCAAGGCTACCATGCTGAATGTCATTATACTCAGCGTCGCCTTTTGGCTGGTCGACCTGCTGCGCCGCCGACTGACAGTTGAGCGGCCGGTTCGGCGCATCACCGAGGCAACCGAAAAAATGATTGCCGGCGACCTCAGTGTCCGCATCCGCCCCACCTCGCGCCTGTCGGGCGACGACACCTTTAACGAAATAATCAGCTGCATCAATAAAATGGCCGAGGAGCTTTCCGGCGTCGAAACGCTGCGAACTGACTTCATCGCCAACGTCTCACACGAAATGAAAACGCCGCTCTCGGTCATTCAAAGCTACGGGACGCTGCTGCAAGCGCCCGAGCTCGATGACGAATCGCGGCTGGAATACGCCCGCGCGGTGACGGCGGCGGCACGTCGCCTGGCGGACATGATCACTAATATATTAAAGCTCAACCGCCTCGAGAATCAGCAAATATACCCCACGCGCACCGTCTATGACCTCGGCGAGCAGCTGTGCGAGTGCTTTTTGCAGTACGAGGAGCTGTGGGAGTCGCGCGGAATTGATATAGAAACCGACATTGCCGAGAATGTGACGGTAGAGGGCGATCGTGAGCTGCTGAGCCTGGTCTGGAGCAATCTGCTCTCGAACGCCTTCAAATTTACCGAAAGCGGCGGTACAGTGGCGCTTTCGCTGACTGATGAGGACGGCTTTGCCGTCGTACGCGTGCGCGACACGGGATGCGGTATGTCACCCGAGGTCGGAGCGCACATTTTTGAGAAGTTTTATCAGGGTGACAGCTCTCACGCCACGCAGGGGAACGGTCTCGGACTGGCGCTGGTTAAGCGGGTGATCGACATTTTAGGCTGTGATATTTCGGTGGACAGCGAGCTTGGCGTCGGCACCGTCTTCACAGTGCGGCTGGGGAGAAAAAATGAGCAGTAGAAATAAATGGTGTCGTCTTGCTCGTGCGCTGCTGCGCCCGCCGCTGGCAATACTCATATTGCTGCTGCCGGTGGCGGCTGCGCTGCTGGCGTGGGTCATGATGCGGCTTGACTCGGCCTCGCCGATCGCCTGCGCCGTCTATGTCCTGTCGGCATATACGCTGACGGTGTGGTGCATACGTGCGCCGACGCTGATTCGCGATATACGTCGGCTGCAATCGAGCAACAAATACATCCGCCGCTGGCGCGAGGACACGCGACTGCGCATCAACGTCTCACTTTACGGAACGCTGATCTGGAACGCGGCATATGCCGTGTTGCAGCTGTGTCTGGGCGTGTATCACGACAGCGCGTGGTATTATTCGCTGGCGGGATACTATCTTTCGCTGGCTGTGATGCGCAGTCTGCTGGTCAGGTACACGACAAAATACGCGCCGGGTGAGCGCCCGACATCGGAGCTGCGGAGATATTGCGCCTGCGGCGGCTGCTTTCTCATAACCAACCTTGCGCTGGCGGTAATGATAGTTTACATGGTATTTTTCGACCACGCCACGCGGCACCATGAAATAACCACCATCGCCATGGCGGCCTACGCCTTTACAATGCTTGCGCGGGCGCTGGTCAACGCCGTCAGGGCGAAAAGCTTTAACAGTCCGGTCTACTCTGCCATGCGTGCCATTACGCTGGGGGCGGCGTGTGTTTCCATGCTGACGCTGGAGGCCACCATGCTGACCACCTTTAGCAGCGGTGACACAGATCTGACCTTTCGACGCCTGATGCTGGGGCTCAGCGGGCTGGCTGTCGGCGTGGTGATCATCGCAATGGCGATACACATGCTGGTAAATGGGACAAAAAAGCTAAGATCAATGAGGGAGGAAACCCAAAATGGATAACAACAGCAACAATAACAACGGATTTTCCTACACATATTCGGCCGGTGAGCAGGCCGAGCTGCGTCGACTGCGCGAAAAATACTTGCCGCATGCGACCGATTCTGTCGAAAGCGACATGGAGCGACTGCACCGCCTTGACCGACGCGCGTCCCGCCGTGCGCAAATCGCGGCGTTGACTGTCGGTGTGCTGGGCACGCTGCTGCTGGGGCTGGGCATGAGTCTGATAATGACCGAGCTTGCCGCCGTCCTCGGGCTGCCGGCGGCCGCGGTGTTGCCTGCCGGCATTGGGATCGGACTGCTGGGCGGCGTCATCGCCAGTCTCGCCTACCCGCTGCATCAGCTGGTGCTGCGGCGCGAGATGGGGCGCTCGCGCGACGAGATATTGGCAATTATCGATACCCTTGAGGGGCGGGGGAAGTGAAGTATTGCATACTTTGGCGCTTTTTGCGGCGACGGCCGCGGGGCCGGTTGACCGATTTTTATCGGTAAGCCGATGCTTTGTACTTTCTGTCTCGTGACAGAG
>CAYXBY010000079.1:0-6338 GCA_964463325.1 uncultured Lachnospiraceae bacterium
AGGATGGGGCCGAACCCTCCGACAGCCGGTGACGCAAATGAGAATTGCCGTGAGCAAACGCCCACGGCAATTTTTGTTCAATTCTCATTTGCGGCATGATAAACGCCGGTCGGGACGTACTAAGCAGAAGTGGGGGGTTCCGGGGGGAGGAACTTAAGGGTTCCTCCCCCGCGGCGTGTTCTTTGGTACTTTCTGTCACGAGACAGAAAGTACAAAGAGTTGGATTACCGCTGACAATCGGTCAACCCAGCCCGAGGCTGCAAGCCTCACCACCAGCCCCGAGGCTGCAAGCCTCACCACGCGCTGAAGTATGCAATACTTCACCCCCGCCGGGAAGCGCCCCTGCACGCTTGACTTTATATGCGGCATATGATATAATATATAGAAATTGCCGTCTGCGGCGTGGCCGCAAATGCAGGCAGGAAAGGAAGGACATGAAAAACTCAGAAACACCCGGCTGTACTAGATTGCGCACACTGATAGCGTCATTTGAGCTGTGCTGGCGCGACTGCATCATTGCAGTCCTCGGCAGCGCGATACTTGCATTCGGGCTCTACAACATCCACTCGCTTTCAGGTGTGACGGAGGGGGGAGTGCTGGGGCTGACGCTGCTGCTGCAGCATTGGCTGAACATATCTCCATCGCTGTCCGGGCTGATATTAAACGCGCTGTGCTATCTTTTGGGGTGGCGCTCGCTGGGGCGACGCTTTATCGCCTACTCGGTCGTGGCGACGGCCGGCTTCTCTATCACATACGGAATTTGCGAGCTGTTTCCGCCGCTTTTCCCCGGGATCGCCGACATGCCGCTGGTGGCGGCGCTCGTTGGAGCGCTGTTCGTCGGCGTCGGCGTGGGACTTTGCGTGCGGGTCGGCGGTGCACCCGGCGGGGACGATGCGCTGGCTATGAGCCTCTCAAAGCTGCTGCATGTCAAGATCCAGGTGGTGTATCTCGCCAGCGACCTTATCGTTTTGGTCGCGTCGCTGTCATACATACCCCTCAAGCGCATCATCTTTTCACTCATGACCGTGGTGCTCTCGGGGCAGCTGATAGGCCTTGTCCAAAGCTTCCGCAACAAGCGGGTGTTGGACGCTCCCGACGACAGCTCGAAGGAATGATTGTTATATCAAGGGGGGCTTTTTCGAGAAAAAGCCCCCTTGAAAAATCCCTGTACTCAAATATCCATATGCTCGGCGAGGGTGAACATATAGGTGCTGTGTCCGCCGTTCTCGCGAAGCTCGAAAACGCGGCCGCCGCGCCGTTCGTCGACGCTGGGCGGGGCAAAGCCGGCGCAGGCGTCGAGCGTCAGGCGGATGCCGCCATAGACGCCGTCGCAGGTATTGCTATGGACGTGCCCTGCGGCGATAATTTCGATGTCTCCGCGCTCCAGCATGGTCGCATAGACGCCGGAATTGAGCATGGGGCAGTGCATCTCCTCGTCCGAGAAGCCGGAGTAGCCGGTTTCGGCGGGGTTGTTGATGGTCATCATGATCTCCTGCGGCGGCACGTGCATGACGGCCATGGCCGGGACGAGATGCCCCTCCTGCTGCTCGAGCTCGCGGGAGAGCTGCCAATACCACAGCTGCTGCTCAAAGCGGATGGTGTCCCATTTTTTGAAGTGATCCTCACGGACAGGCAGCAAAAGCTGCGCCTTGCCGATGCCGGGACGCATTTCGACGTCCTTGTATTTTGAATCAAAGGCGTAAATGGCGTAGGCGACGCGGTCGGAGTCGTGCGCCAGGATGGGGATCATGTAGTTTGACACGCCGGGGATGCCGTCGGTGTGCGACGAGATGCACATGGGAAAGGCCTCGTACATGGCCTGCTGCTCGGCGGCGGGGACGTCGGCGTCATAGTCATGGTTACCGAAGACATGCATCCAGGGGATGCGGCGGCGCTCCATGGGCTCGGCGAAGATGTCGAGATATTTTTGCAGCTCGTCGCGGGTCTTGAGACGGCGGCCGTCGATGTTGTCGCCGCCCCAAATGACAAGGTCGGGGCGGAGCTCATCGAGCATGACATTGATGCCGCGCAGCGTGCGCTCGTCGTAGCTCAGTGTGTCCTGAATGTCGGAGATCATGAGCAGTCGCAGGCTGCCGTCAGCGTGAAAACGTATGGTGTGCTTGGATCTTGAAAGCATGTGGTACCTCAATAAATGTTTTTTTGTTGACAAATGAAAAAGTAGTGCTACAATGGTGGTAGCACGATAAATAAATCGGGATGTCAAAATGAAGACAATAACTGCTATTATGATGGCGCTGCTGCTGTGCCTTTCTCTGTGCTCCTGCGACGGAGATGGGGAATGGTACCTCGAGCAGCAGACCTATCGCGAGCTGTTCATCCCCGGCGTTCCGCTCTCGATGAGCGGCTATTTAGTGAACACGCCCAAAACGCAGACGGCGACCGCCGGCGGGCTTGAGATCACGGCCGAGCTGTTCCGCGAAAGCTACAAGCTGTGCGGGCAGGACACGACCGATATCATCGGTAGCTGTCGGCTGGAGGTCGAGCTGACGGTCGACAAATAAGACGTGCAGCGCGCGTGCTTGTGCTGTTTGCGGAACCCCGCAAGCAGCACTTATTTTTTGCGTTCATATCGGCAAAAGCGAAAGCACAGTCCGCCCTCGCTGTCAGTGGCGGAGTCGCTCGACTGCGCCTCGCCGACCTCGACACATTCCCAAGCGGGATCGGCGTCGAGATCAGGGAAAAAGGCGTCCTTTTCAAAGCTTTTGTCGAATTTGGTGACGTATGCCGTGTCGCAGAGCGGCAGCAGCTGGCGATATATGCTCGCCCCGCCGATGACAAAGGTGCGGTCGGCGTCATATTGCGGCAGAAGGGCGGTCAGCTCGTCGACGCTGTGGACGACGACGGCGCCCTCAGGGCAGTAGTCGGCACGGGTGGAGAGGACGATGTTAGTCCTGTTTTTGAGCACACGGCCGCCGGGAAAGGTGGCCAATGTTTTTGAGCCGAGAATGACCGTGCCGCCCTCGGTCAGCTGCCTGAAATATCTGAGATCGGCACGGACGTGCGCCAGCAGCTCGCCGTGGCAGCCGATGCCCCATTCGCGGTCGACCGCGACTATCAGCTTCATGTTCGCCACCTCAGATGGCGACCGGGAAGCGCGCGATCTTTTCGCCGTGCTGATAGTTTTCGACCTTGAAGCTGTCCGGTGTGAAGTCGTAGAAATTGGTGACGGTGGGGTCGAGTGTGACGGTGGGCGCGGGATAGCTCTCGCGGGTCAGCAGCTCCTCGATGATGGGGATGTGGCGGTCGTAGATATGGCAGTCGGCGATGACGTGCACGAATTCTCCCGGCTGCAGCCCCGACACCTGCGCGAACATCATCACCAGCGCGGCGTACTGTGCCACGTTCCAGGCGTTGGCGGCCAGCATATCCTGCGAGCGCTGGTTGAGAATGGCGCACAGGCGCCCATCGACCACGTTGAAGGTCATGCTGTAGGCGCAGGGATAGAGCGCCATCTCGCTGAGGTCGGCAAAGTTATATATGTTGGTGAGTATGCGGCGGGAGCAGGGGTTGTTTTTGAGGTCGTACAGCACGCGGTCGACCATGTCAAAATCGCCCTCACGATAGTGATGCTTGACGCCCATCTGATAGCCGTAGGCCTTGCCGATGGAGCCGTCCTCGTCCGCCCAGGAGTCCCAGATGTGACTGTGAAGGTCGTGTATGTTGTTGGATTTCTTCTGCCAGATCCAAAGTATCTCGTCGACGGCCGACTTGAGGCCGATGGGGCGCAGTGTCAGCAGCGGAAATTCGCGCGAGAGATCGTAGCGGTTGACTATTCCAAAGCGCTTTTTGGTGAAGGCCGGCTCACCGTCCTCCCAGTGCGGGCGGACGCGCTCGTCAGTGACCCAGGTTCCATTGTCAAGTATGTCGCGGCAGGTCGCGATAAAGGCGGTATCGGCAGAGCTCATGTTTTTATCTCCTTTTTGGGGGTGTCAGCGCGGTGGGCTGTTATTGATAATAATGATAACATATTGATGAAAAAAAGTCAATCGTTTTTATTGACTTTAGGCCGCTTTGATGGTACAATTAAGACAACTAAAAAATCAGGAGGCACAACACATGTTAAAGGTTGGCGTTCAGTCGGGCGGATTGTTCTCCGGCACCGACTATGACAGAAATTTCGGCATATTGGCCGCACACGGCTTTGAGTGCGTTGATTTTAATATCGACGGCTTCCTCGGCGGCGAGCAGATCCGCAAGGGCGAGGCCGGCGGCTTCTTTGATCAGACCATCGAGCAGCTGTGCGAGTATTTCACTCCTCTGCGCGAGGCCTCGCAAAAGTACAACATCGAGATATCGCAGATGCACGGCCCTTTCCCGCTGTGGGTCGACGGCCGCGACGGCGATATGAACCCCTATCTCATTGAGGCAACTAAAAAGTGCATGGAGGTGGCGGCCTTCCTCGGCTGTCACTATATCGTGGTGCACCCCGTGAACGCTCAGTGGATATACGGCAAGGAGCGCGAGCGTGAGATCAACCTCGGCATCTACCGTCAGCTGATCGAGACAGCACGCCAGACAGGCGTCAAGGTTTGCCTTGAGAACCTGTTCGTGCAGATAAAGGGACGCACGCTGGAGGGTCCCTGCGCCGATGTCGGCGAGGCCATCTGGTATATCGACAAGCTGAACGCCGAGGCGGGCTTTGAGGCCTTCTCCTTCTGCCTTGACGTCGGGCATGCCAATCTCTGCGCCCGCAATATAAAGGAATACATAAAGCAGCTGGGGCACCGTCTCGGTATACTGCACATACATGACAACGACGGCCTCACCGACCTGCACATGCTGCCCTATTCCTACACCCGCAACAACGGCAAGGATCCCATTATCGACTGGCCGGGCTTTGTTGCCGGTCTGCGCGAGATAGGCTATCGCGGAAACCTCTGCTTTGAGACCTTTCGCTGCATGAGCGCTTTCCCCGCCGACGTCCACCCGCAGCTGCTGGAGCTTATCTCGGCTATCGGACACAGCTTTGCTGCCGGCATAGCTGCCGAGAAATAAAGGGGGATAGAACATGAAAATTGGAGTTTTAGTCCCCTACAAGGCCGCCACCGACATACGTGCCGAGCTGGCCAAGCTGCACGATAACGGCTTCAATTGCTGCCAGCTGTGCTGCTGGGATCACACACTGTTTACCGCCGAGCGCGCCGAGGACATCAAGGCCGCCATGGCGGAGTACGACATCGAGCTGACCGCGCTTTGGGCAGGCTGGAGCGGCCCCAAGGAGTGGAATTTCACCTACGGTCCCTCGACGCTGGGACTGGTGCCGGCGGCATACCGCGGTATTCGCCTGCACGAGATGTTCAAGGCCAGTGATTTCGCCCTCATGCTGGGCGTGACCGATGTCATAACGCACGTCGGCTTCCTGCCCGAGAACCCGCGCGACCCCGATTTTGTCGACACCGTCGGCGCGCTGCGCTCGTTGGCGCGTATGATGGCGGGCAGAGGACAGTATTTCCTGTTCGAGACGGGGCAGGAAACGCCGGTCACCATGCTGCGTACCATCGAGGCCATCGGCACCGATAACCTCGGCATCAATTTCGACACCGCCAACCTCATCCTTTACGGCAAGGCCAATTCCGCCGACGCTATCTCGGTGTTTGGCAAGTACGTCCGCAATACGCATATCAAGGATGGCTGCTACCCGACCACCGGTACGGCGCTCGGCAAGCAGGTGCAGATAGGGCAGGGAGTTGCCGATCTGCCGCTGGTCATGAAGCGGCTGCTGGACGTCGGCTACGACGGCCCATGGGTCATCGAGCGCGAGATATCCGGCCCGCAGCAGCTGGCCGACATCATTGAGGCTCGCGACATGATAATCGACATATACAACAGCCTTGTGAGCGAATAAATCGTCTCTCGGGAGGCCATTTGGCCTCCCGAGAGCATATTTTTTTGCCACGATGCGCAAAAAAATGGCCGCAAGGCCTTGACAAAACGTTATCGGTGTGCTAAAATGACCTAAACCGATGAGAAAGAGCAAGTAGGCCGGTAAGAGCTGTCACAGAGAGCCGCAGAGGGTGTGAGTGCGGTACAGTAGCTCCTGCTGAATGGGCTTTCGAGGGCGAGCTGAAGCAAGTAGGCAAGCCGGAGGACGGCGCTCCGTTACCAAGCGTCTGCATATGATATGTATGCGTAAAGCGGGCGTGTAAGCACGCCAAGCCGGGTGGCACCGCAGGATATTATCTCCTGTCCCAGCATAAATGCCGGGGACGGGAGTTTTTTGTTCTCTCCCGCACCCCTATCAAAAAGGAGAAAATGCCATGAAACAAAAGGAAATTCCCTACAAGATCTACCTCAGCGAGAACGAGATACCGAAATAC
>CAYXBY010000079.1:6348-7068 GCA_964463325.1 uncultured Lachnospiraceae bacterium
CGGACATGAAAAACAAGCCCGCGCCGCTGCTGAGCCCCGAGACGCACCAGCCCATGACGGCCGACGAGCTGGGTGTCGTCTTTTGCCGCGAGCTGGTCGACCAGGAGCTGAATGACACCGATCAGCTCATCCCCATTCCCGAGGAGATACGCAGCTTTTACAAAATGTACCGCCCCGCGCCGCTCGTCCGCGCCTATTGCCTTGAGCAAAAGCTGGGCACGCCGGCGCATATCTACTACAAGTTTGAGGGCAACAACACCTCGGGCAGCCACAAGCTCAATTCCGCCGTTGCGCAGGCGTATTATGCCAAAAAGCAGGGCCTTGTCGGCGTCACGACTGAGACCGGCGCCGGCCAGTGGGGCACCGCGCTGTCAATGGCCAGCGCTTACTTCGGCCTTGACTGCAAGGTGTTTATGGTCAAGGTGTCATACGAGCAAAAGCCGTTCCGCCGCGAGGTCATGCGCACCTACGGCGCCAACGTCACGCCCTCACCCTCCGAGACGACACGCGTCGGACGCGATATTCTTGCCCGCTTCCCCGGCACGGGCGGCTCGCTGGGCTGCGCTATTTCCGAGGCGGTCGAGACAGCGCTCGGTACGCCGGGCTACCGCTATGTGCTCGGCAGCGTGCTCAATCAGGTCATGCTGCACCAGTCGGTGATCGGCGTCGAGACCAAGACGGCGTTGGATAAATACGGCGTCAAGGCCGATATCATCATCG
>CAYXBY010000080.1:0-6825 GCA_964463325.1 uncultured Lachnospiraceae bacterium
GCTTCAGCCGTGACGACGCCGGCAAGTTCCTGCCCGCATACTATGCCAACAAGATCTACGAGTCCGATCCCTTCGCTCGCCTCGACCAGGTTGGTGTTGGTAAGCTGATGAAGATGGCTGTCGAGATGGGTCACGAGACTCGTCCCACCATTCACTGCGGCATCTGCGGTGAGCATGGCGGTGACCCGTCCTCCATCGAGTTCTGCCACAAGATCGGCCTTGACTATGTTTCCTGCTCGCCCTTCCGCGTGCCGATCGCACGTCTGGCAGCTGCACAGGCTAACATCAGCAACCCGAGAAACTAATATAGCGCTGAAAATAAGCCCTGCGGAAGCAATTCCGCAGGGCTTTTGTTGCTTTTCAGCTCCGTTTCAAAGACGGCGCAGGTCGTTTTGTGTTGTGCCAGGTGGTCAATTCGCCGCTGCTTGGAGCAGCGCCAGCTCGGCGGCTGAGTATCGCGGGGCCCCAACGGCCGCCGCGGCCGCCCACACCTGCGAGACGCTGCGACAGGAGCGCGCGGGGGCGTAGTCGGCGCAGATGTATGCTGTCGTGGAATCGGCGTAGGTCACCTTGACATAGCAGGTCGCCGCGTACATGAGCTCACGGGCGTCGGGCGCGATGGGGTCGGTGTCGCCGCTGAAGGAGTAATAGCCGCCGCGCGTGGCTGTCTGGCGCCAGTCAACGGTTACGGTCTGCTTATATTGCACCGACAGGTGCCTCAGCTCGTCGGGAGTCAGCGAGTTCAGTCCGCTCGCCGGCACAGAACAAATTATCAGCCCGCAGTTGACTCTCCCCGCGCTCAGCTCGCGCAGCCGTTCGTAGCCGTCATAGCCGACGATACCGTGAAAGCGCAGCGCCGATGTCTCAGATATCTTGGCCGACGCGCCCGGTCGCATGCCAAGGCAGACGTACAGCGGCTCGACCGTCGTGTCGCGGGCCACACGCAGCCGCGCCCCCGCCGGCATCAGCTGCTCGTTGCCGCCCGCCGGCTCGGCTGTGTTGACCGACACCACCCAGCCGACAAAATAATTCTTCATGCCAGGCGCGTCGCACCCGGGAGCATCGCTCGCCGACGGCGCGTCAGGCAGCGTCAGAACGGCGCCCTCCTCAAGCAGCAGCGTCGTGTTGCTGTCGTTGCCCTTGAGCGTTACCGTCACGCCGCCCTCGATCACGTTTACGTTCAGCTCAGCGATGAGGTAATAGCGGCAGCTGTTGCGCGAGGTGTTGGTCGTCTCAAAGCCGACGCGCCCGCGCACGGCAACTGAAAACTCACCCACCCCCAGCTTGGAGGTGTCAATATTGGCATCGAAGGTATTGGGCACGCCCGCAGCGCCGCAGCCGGCGAAGCGACTGTCCTCAATTTTTAGCGCCGCGTCGTGACTGCTCTGCATTGGCTGCCAGACGTCGCCGCTGACGCTGTATTCAAACGCCTCGGGCAGACAGCTGTGCAGCGAGGTGCCGTGCAGCGTCAGACCGCCGCGCTCGGTGCAGCTGGTGGTGAGGCTGATATAGCCATCGGTCGCCTGCTTGGTGGTGGTGCCGATGGTGAGACTGCTCGACGAGTGATATTTTGTGGTCGATATGGCATACATCTCGCAGCGGCCGCTCGCCGGGTCGGGGCATGACTCCGGCATGCCGGAATATACCGGTATTACAAAGCGGAAGGGGCAATCGAGGCAGTCATTGCCCGCCAACGAGACATAATTGTTTCTCGCCTCGCTGAGCGCTCCGCCGATATTCTGCATGTACTGTCCCCAGAAGTTGCGTGAGCCGCCGGAGGACGACTTTGAACGGTTATCGACGTTCCACTTTTGCAGATACAGCGTGTTCTGATAATTATTTATGTAGGATTTCGCCAGCCGGTGCGCACCGCCGTATATCGACTTCCAGCGCGTGTCCCAGGAGGGCGAGCCGCCCCATTTGGCGGCCATGTCGGCGGTGCCGGTGCGCGCCTCCTTGAGCGCACCCAGCAGCACGGCAAAGCGCCCCGTCCCGGCGGCGTTGATGTTGTAAAAATTATAAAGCCCGTTGTAGCCCTTGAGCTCCTCCTCGGTGTGCCCCGAGGCAGGCGCGTAGACTATGCCGCCGTTCTCGGTTTGAATGTGCTCGGAATAGTAATACCACAGCTTGTCGCCGCCGAGGCCGCTTATCTGCGACGCCGTCCCGGCCTTGCCCTGTTCCATCCGCGCCCGCGAGGCCAGATGGACGGGACTCAGCCCCAGCTCACGCCCCACCTCATAAAAATATTCGGCGTAGGTCTTACCGTTTTCGAGCCGCGCGCCCGACATAAAGGTGTCTACCAGCGCACTCTCGACCTGTGAAAGCGTGCAGGCCTCGTTGAAGCGCAGATCCTCAAACTGAAAAATATCCTTTTCGTTGAGGAAATTGCGCGGATCCATTAAATATTCGACTGCCGCCGTCGAGGCCTGATACCAGCCGGTGTCGTACAGCTCGGTGTTAGTCGGGTGGCGGTAGGCGGAAAAGGCGCTGCTCTTGGAGACGAGCGAGCGCTTGGGGTTGTCCTCTGTCTCCATTTTGATGCAATAGTCCCATGTGTACTTGGAATTGAGCCGGGTCACCATGAGCGGCTCAAAGCTCCAGCTGGGGTGCAGCAGGTGCAGCTCGTACAGGTCGTCAACATACGACTCGGGAAAGCCCAGCCAGCGCAGGTAATCGCGGTAGTCGTCAGGCGCGGGCTCTGATGCCAAAACGGTCGTCGCCAACAGCGGAATGGTCGAGAGCAGCATGATCATGGCTAAAAAAATCGATATTGCGGCTGTGAGGCAGCCGAGGCGTCTTTCTTGCATTTTTGTCTCCCTCTCACGGCTGAAGGCCTTATTTATCCAGCGCGACGATAATACCCCATCAGGGCATGAAATGTTTTCATATCATTGTACCATATTCACAAACTGGTTGCAATAGGCAGCGCGGTTTTTTTTGAAAATCTATTTACAAATGGCATGTATATGTGGTATAATTTTGTTATTGACTGACCGCTATTTGTCAATATCTATGTATACAAATTCAAAACCAACACATAATATGGAGAAACGGAAAATGAAGCTATGTAAGAAATTGCTGCTGCTTAGTATGGTAATGCTGCTGGTCATTGCGGCGCTGCCGCTGACCGCCACCGCCCTCGAGCCGGTGCACAAGGTGTCGGAGCCTTACCTTACCAGCCAGTATTATGCCCGCCTAAAATCGCTGACGCTGACAGGCGACCAGCCGACAGACGTAGTGCTCGTCGCGCTCTCGCAGCTGGGCTATCACGAGGGCGATAGTGATGCCGATATGCACGGCGGCAACATGTCAGGCGATAATGATTTTGTTGAATACAACCGCCTTTACGGCAAGGTCGATAACAACCAGGGCAACGGAGTCAGCTACGGCTATTATTGGTGCTGCGCCTTCGCAACCTGGTGCGTCAAGACCGCCGGCGTGCCGACCTCAGTCGTCAAAACCGAGATAAGCTGCCGCCGCCTCATACAGTGGATGAACGAAAAATCCAACGCCGCCGTCTACCACCCCTGCACTGAAAAATACACCCCCAAGACCGGTGACCTTATCTTCTTCAACAGCAAAACCGTTGACGACAAAACGCAGTCCTCGCACATCGGTATTGTAATGTGCGTCCAGGGTGACCGGGTGTATACCATCGAGGGCAACACCAGTGTTCAGGAAGGTCTCGAGGCCAACGGCGAATATGTCTGCGTCAAGAGCTATTCGCTGACCAATGATTACATAGTCGGCTTCGGTGAGCCCGCCTACACGCGCGACGCCTCGGTGGCCATCGATTTTACCAAAAATCGCACCGGCACGCAGTTCATCACGGCCTCGTCGCTTAACGTGCGTTCTGGCGCCGGCACCGACAACGAAATCATCGGCGGGCTGAAATATGGTGACCTTGTCACCGTCTCCGAAATTTCGGCTAACGGCTGGGGCAAGATAAAGCACAACGGCCAGGACGGCTGGATCTCGCTTTCCTACGCGCAATACATCCCCACCGCCCGCTACACCATCAGCTTTGATACCGGCAATAGTAAGACCGTTATCCCCTCACAGCCCAAGTCCGACGGCGTCGCCACGACGCTCACGGGCGAAACGCCTACACTCGCAGGCTACAATTTTGTCGGCTGGTCGACCAAAAAGGGCGCCACAAAGGCGGATTACCTGGCCGGCGACAGCTACGCCATCGACGGCGACACCACGCTTTACGCCGTTTGGACGGAGGGCGAGTTCAAGGTCAGCTTTTACGTCGGCGAGGTGCCGCTGAGCTCGGGCTTCTACCCGCATAACGGCGCCGTCCCGCTGCCCACCGCACCCACCAAGGACGCCGATAATTATTTCACCTACACCTTTGCCGGCTGGGATACCAACGGCGACGGCAAGGTTGACGTCAAGCCCGACGGCCGCCTGATCGCCGACAACGACATCACCTGCCGCGCGGTATTTGAGAACAAATATATCAACTACACCGTCACCTTTGTGGGCTACGACGGCGCGGTGCTGTCCAAGACCAGCTATCATTACGGCGACCTCATTAAGGTGCCGACAGTGCCCGACGTCATCGCGGGGCAGTATCGTCACGTTTTCACAGGCTGGGACACTGAGCCCGCCAAAAAGACGACTGCCAGCGTCACCTACACTGCGCAGTATAAAAAGGAAGAAGCCAAATATACCGTTAAATTCGTCGACGGCGACGGCAAAATAATGACCGAGACCGAATATCGCTACGGCGACCTCGTCAATGTTCCCGAGTCCACGCCTACAAAGTCCGCCGACGCAACCTACACCTACACCTTCACCGAGTGGGATAAGCCCCTCGGCATGGTGACCGAGGACACAATCTTCACGGCCAAATTCACGGGCACGTATATCGATTACACCGTCAAGTTCCTTAGCCATGACGGCCGCGAGCTGCAAAGCAAAACGTATCACTACGGTGATATCCCTGCCCCCGACGCGACGCTCGACACCACCCGCGAGTCAGATGATATGTACGATTACACATTTACCGGTTGGGATAGCAAGCTGACCGCCGTCACCGGCGACGCCAGCTATACCGCGCAGTATGACGCGGTCAAGCGCGTATACACTGTCACCTTCTTTGACGCTGACGGCGTGGTCTGCAAGACCTTTGAGCTGGGCTGGGGCGACACGATCGAGCAGCCCACCGCACCCGAGCGCGAGGGCTACGCCTTTGCAGGCTGGTCACCCGAGTTCGCTGATGGCACTACCGTGAATGGCAATATGCAGTTCACTGCGACCTACACAAAGCAGGCAGCAACCACCCCCACAACCACCACTGCAACCCCCGGCGGGCAGCAGGGCGGCTCTGACGGTGGCATTTCAGCCGGACTGATCATCTCGCTGGTAGCAGTATTCCTGCTGGCCGCTGCATTTGTGGCATTCATCATCGTGCGCCGCACGAACAGAAAATAAAGCCTGACTACAAGCGCTACAAGCGCTACAGGCGCTACAGGCGCTACAGGCGCTACAGAATAATGAAAGCCGCGTGACGGACTCCGTCGCGCGGCCTTTTCTGCGCACCCGGCGCAAAAAGGGCAGGCCTTGCGGCCTGCCCATGTGGATGTATTAAATTATTCGGGAACAACGTTGTACCAGTCGCCGACATGCTCTACCGTATAGCCGGAAGCAACATAAGCGCTGGGGTTAAACTTGTAGAAGGAACCGCCGCGGACGATAATTGTGCCGCCGCTGGTGTCAACTTTTAACGTATTGCTTGGCTTATTTGCACACTTGAAGCTTCCGCCATTGATCTCAACAATGCCACCGTCTCTAACATAGACAACAGCGCTTCCTTGGCCATTAAAAATCGTCTTGATGTAATCACCGCCATTGATGATAATCTTAGCGTTGTTGGATGATTGAATCAAGCCGAAAGTTGCCGATACTGTGCCAGTACCATTGATAGTGATCTGTGAATTATCATTTTGTGCACTGAACATAAAACCATTCGGAGCTGAGGAATTCGAAGAAATATTTTTGCCATTCAGATTCGCAATAGAAGATTTTCCTTTCCAATTGTTGAACAGGAGGTTACTATTAGTCGTAATATCATTGGCGAGAGTAACTTCTTTGCCTTCCTCAATGGCTCCACCCATAGAACCTGCGTCAGTTGCCTGAACAGCGAACTCCGCATTCCCCTGAACAGCCTCAACGGTGTAAGCGAGATTGCAGCTTGCGCCCTGATACTTGGGATCAGAAACTGTCGCGGGCATCTTGATGGTGACCTTCAAAGTGATGGGGTCGGAGTTGGGATCGAGCGTGCCGGCGGGTGTTACAGCAGTGCCTTCGACCTCTGCCAGCGCAGCAACGGCGGCATCATCGCCAGTCGTGGCGGCATTCTCAACAGTGATCTCAAGCGCGTCAAGCAGCTTGTTTTCATCGGCGTTGGTCTGTGTGAACTTCGTGCGATAGTTGACTTTCACGTTGCTGTTGTTCGTTATTTTGAGGTTGAACGAGACAACATCACCGGGAACCATGCCAACGATCGTGACAGTGTTGCCGCTAAGGGTAGCGCTGGACTGATCCAGCTTTTCACCGAGCGTGGAGGTGTAGCTGATGTCGCCATCAACAGTTGCAACCACATTGACCTTACCGGACGTCACAGCCACGTTGACCGTGCTCTCGCTTGTGAATAGAGCGAAGGTCGAGCCGGCGATCAGACTAAGGCAAAGTGCGATAGTCAGAATCGAGGCTACTAAAGCTTTCTTTTTCATGGGAATCTTTCCTTCCTTATCATAAAATTTTTTCAGAGAAATGCAGGCCTCAAAGCACCGCAAGCCCTTACAGCATGCACCA
>CAYXBY010000081.1:0-6780 GCA_964463325.1 uncultured Lachnospiraceae bacterium
GTGCTCGCCGCGTCTCAGAAAAGCCAGTGCACTTTAGCGCCAAGCCCGGGGTGCAGGGGAGCAGTCGCCTACGGCGACTGCTCCCCTGCATTTAGTAGCATTTTCCCTCTCCCTCGGGGGATGGGGCAGGGGGTGAGGCACGCAACGCCTCAAACGCCCCAAGGCTGCAAGCCTCACCACGGCACCGAAGCATGCAATACTTCCCTTCTACGCCTTCGAGCGGCTCCTGAAAATCAGCGCCGCCAGATAGCCAAACAGCAGCGCCGCTGTCGTCCCGCCGGCGGCGGCACGAAGACTGCCGGTCAGCACCCCCAGCAGACCGCGACGGTCTACGTCCTCCGCCACACCCTTTGAAATAAGATACCCAAAGCCGGTCAGCGGCGTCGTCGCGCCGGCACCCGCCAGCTCGACAAACGGCTTGTACAGTCCCACGGCTCCCAGCACGACCCCCGCCACCACATAGCCGACAAGTATCCGCGCCGGCGTCAGCCGCGTGCGGTCAATGAGCACCTGCGCCACAACGCACAAAAGTCCGCCAAATACAAACGCCAAAACAAGATCCATTATCATTTTCTCACCTCCGTCAGCTCTCCAGCCGCACAAGGTGCGCGATCGCCGGTATGCCGTCTCCCTGCTGAACCGTCAGCGGGCTCATCATAGCGCCCGTCCCGACAAACAGCACCTGTCTCAGCTCCCGCCGCGCCAGCAGCGGAATAAAATGCGACGCCATCACAACCGCAGAGCAGCCGCAGCCCGAGCCTCCGCTGTGTACATCCTGCCGCGACGAATCGTATATCAGCTCGCCGCAGTCAAGCAGACGGTCAGTAATGGCGCGATCCGAAATAAGATCACGCAGTATCGCGCTGCCCTCGTGCCCCAGATCCCCGGTCACAATGTGCTGCGGTGGCGGATAGTCGCCGCACTGCTCAAAATACCGCAAAATGGTGTCGGCCGCCGCCGGCGCCATTGCCGCACCCATATTGTTGGCGTCACGCACGCCCATCTCGCGCACAATACCCGGCAGCGCCCCGCTTATACGCACCTTTCCCTTATGCCCGACGATAAATGCTCCCGCGCCGGTCACAGTCCACTGGGCTGTCGGCGGGCGCTGCGAGCCGTACTCCAGCGGCGTGCGATATTGCCGCTCCGCCGTGCAGTAATGCGACGACGCAATGGCCGCCGCCGTCTCAAGCGCGCCGCCGCTGACCGCCATGGCCGCCAGCAGCAGCCCCTCGGCCGCCGTCGAGCAGGCACCGTAAAGTCCAAAATAAGGCACCTCAAAGCCCAGCATGCCAAACGCCGATCCGGTGCACTGGTTCATCAGATCCCCCGCAAATATCGCCCCGAGCTCCCGCTCGTCCAGTCCCGAACGTGATATGGCAGTGTTCATCGCTGCGCGCTGCATGGCGGATTCGGCATGCTCGTAGCTGTCCTCGCCAAACTTGTCCGTCTCGTCGTGTATGTCAAAAAATTCGCCCAGCGGGCCGCTTGATTCCAGCTTGCCGACTGCCGAGGCCGAGGCGACGACGGCGGCATCCAGATTTATTATTTTATTCAATGCAGTATCTTCCTTTTTACTTGATTTTCAGCACAAAGTGTGGTATACTAAAGTTGGCGATTTATTTTCAGTACAGCCAAGGAGGTACGCCGCCATGCTTTATGAGATCCACAATCATCTTCTCAGCGTCAGCGCGGACACGCTCGGCGCCGAGCTCCACTCCATCCGCCGCAATGACGGCACAGAATATCTCTGGCAGGGCTCACCCCGCTATTGGGAGGGGCGCGCCACTAACATTTTTCCCAACTGTGGGCGCTTTTTCGGCGGAAAGTACACCTCAGGCGGACGCGAATATTCACTTCCCTGCCACGGTCTGGCGCGTGAAGCCGAATTTGTCCCGGTCGAGGACGCCTGCGGCGCCTCCACGCTCTGCTTTGAGCTGGTCAGCAGCGACGCGACGCGCGAGAATTACCCCTTCGACTTCCGTCTGCGCATCAGCTATCGGCTGAGTGGCGAGCGGCTCGCCTGCCGCCTCTGCGTCACTAACATCGGCGACAGCATACTGCCGTTTACGCTGGGCGCACACCCCGGCTTCAATCTTCCACTCTCCGGCTCCGCCAGCTTTGAGGACTATCGGCTGGATTTCGGCCCAATCGGACGTCTCAGCCGCATCAGCATAACGCCGGACGGCTTTGTCGGCGGCGCTCCAACGCCATATCCGCTCAAGGACGGCCGTTTTATCGAGCTTAAGCACAGCCTGTTCGACAACGACGCCATGTTTTTTGAAAAGGTGCCGTCGACCGTTCGGCTGATATCTGAGCGCGACAGCCATTCCGTCACACTGTGCTGCCCGCAGGCTCGATATATCGGCCTGTGGCACACCAACGGTAGCGATGCGCCGTTTATCTGCATCGAGCCATGGCTGGGACTGCCCAGCCCGCAGGGCGTCATCGAGGATCTGGCCGACAAGGCCGACATGCTTCGCCTGTCAAGCGGCGACAGCTTCAGCTTTGATTATACCGTAAGCTTTAACTGACATCCATATATATTATGCCACGGGCCAGCGGTTTTAACAGCGCACCGCCGCCGCTCGTCCAGACAATTATTATCATGAAAGGAATCTACCTCCATGCTTGAGTCCAAAAAGCTTCAATACCACATAGGCATCTGTGCCGATGACGCTGCCGGCTATGCCATTCTCCCAGGCGACCCGGGGCGCGTCACCAAGATAGCACAGCTGCTCGATGACCCCGTCCATGTGGCGACCAACCGCGAATACAACATCTGGCGCGGCACGCTGGACGGCGAGCGAGTGCTGGTCTGCTCGACCGGCATCGGCGGCCCCTCGACCGCCATTGCGGTAGAAGAGCTGGCAGCCTGCGGCGTTCACACCATGCTGCGCATCGGCACCTGCGGCGGCATCTCGCTCAAGGTGCGCTGCGGCGACGTCGTTATCGCATCCGGCGCGGTACGTCACGAGGGCACCAGCCGTGAATACGCACCTATTGAGTTCCCTGCCGTGCCCGACACCGAAGCGCTGATCGCCCTTCGCGAGGCCGCCGCTGAGCTGGGCTTTACCGCACACACCGGTGTGGTACAGTGCAAGGATTCGTTTTACGGTCAGCATAGCCCCGCGCGCATGCCGATAAGCTATGAGCTTCAGGCAAAATGGGAAGCATGGAAGCGACTCGGCGTGCTGGCAAGCGAGATGGAGTCGTCAACGCTTTTCACAGTCGGCGCCGCCCTCGGGCTGCGGACAGGCTCGGTATTCACCGCCGTTTGGAATCAGGAGCGCGTCAATGCCGGCCTTGACAGCGATGCCGACGAATATCACGACACCGGCTCCGCCATACGTGTCGCCGTGCAGGCGACGCGCCGGCTGATCGCCGCGTCACGCGTCAAGGGCGACGCTACATAAGCCCCACATAGTCAAGCACGCCGTAGTACACGCCCTGCGCAAACAGCTCGGGCTGCGTGCTCATCAGCGTTGCGTCATAATAATTTGTGATAAACCCCAGCTCGATCAGCACCGCCGGCATCCGCGTCCGCCGCAAAACGTACAGTCCCGGCCGCGCCACAAGACCGCGATTCTGAAGACCTGTGATCTGATTTAACCAGTATAATATGCGCCGTGCCAGACCTGCTGCCGTGCTGCCGGTCGAATAGACCAGCGCCTCGCTGCCCGAGGCCGAGGTCTGCTCGGATGCATTGGTGTGCAAGCTTAAAAAATAGTCGGCGCCCCATGCGTTCGCCGCATTGACGCGAGCGCTGAGGCTGGTTGCGTTAGAGCTTCCCAGCTGCGTGGTCGCCTCCGGGCGGGACAGGCGTACCTCAAAATTGCTGTTTGCACGCAAAAGGCGCGCCAGCGCCTGACCGATAGTGTAGGTTATGTCCTGCTCGCGCAGGCCGTTGCCCTCCGCGCCCGCATTGGGATTGACCGGGTTGTGCCCCTGGTCTATGTAAATTTTTATGGCCATATGCACCTCTCTGTTTCCGGCTGCCCGCTATGCGAGCGGCCACAAGCTACAGTATAAAGTATATTCACCGAGGCGCCCGACGGTGTCCCGGGAAAGGCAGCTACCAATGTCAGACAAGCATTTTTTAGATAGATCCGAAAAAAACGCGCTGCGCCGCGGGTGCCTGTACCTCGTCGCCACGCCCATCGGCAACCTATCCGACATATCTGAGCGGGCGCTCAAGGTGCTCTCTGAGGCAGACTTCATCGCCGCTGAGGACACGCGCAATTCCCTTCGCCTGCTTACACATTTCGGCATTTCCAAGCCGATGGTGTCCTACTATGAGCACAACCGTCGCGAGCGCGGCGGCGAGCTGGTCGCGCGTATGCAGGCGGGCGAGACCTGCGCACTGATAACCGACGCCGGCACGCCCGGCATCAGCGACCCCGGTGAGGACATCGTCAAGCTGTGCGCCGAGGCCGGAGTGGAGGTCATTTCGGTGCCGGGCGCCTGCGCGGCAATATGCGCACTGACCGTCTCGGCGCTGCCGACGGCGCGTTTTTGCTTTGAGGGCTTTCTGCCAGTCGAGAAAAACGAGCGGCGGCAGCGTCTGGCGGCGCTGCGCGGCGAGACTCGCACCGTCATTCTGCATGAGGCGCCGCACAAGCTGCGCGGGACGCTGTCAGACCTGTGCCGCGAGCTGGGCGGCTCACGGCGTATCTCGCTCTGCCGCGAGCTGACCAAGCTCAACGAACAGGTGCTCCGGCTGACGCTTGATGGCGCCGTCGAATATTATTCGCAAAACGAGCCGCGCGGCGAATATGTGCTGGTGCTTGAGGGTGCCGAGGCGCCCGACGACTGCTTTTGGCAGCAGTTAACCGTCGAGCAGCATTTTGAATACTATATAAACAGCGGGCTCGAGCGGCGCGACGCCATAAAAGCGGTAGCGCATGACCGCGGAGTTTCTAAAAATGACATATATCAGCACTTCATCGGCAAGAAATAATTGTCCAATATAGACAATTGACTTTAGCGTGATAATGTGCTATCATATTACAATAAAATGCTTTTACAAATCAAATAATAACAGAGGATGCACACATGAGCAAGCTAAGAGCCGGCGTCATCGGCGCCACCGGAATGGTAGGTCAGAGATTTCTGACGCTGCTGGAGAACCACCCGTATTTTGAAGTAACCGCCCTGGCGGCCTCGGCGAGGTCGGCAGGCAAGGCATATGAGGACGCACTCGGCGGCCGCTGGAAGCTGGACATTCCCATGCCCGAGTACGCGCGTCGCATGACCGTCATCGACGCCGCCGACATCGACACCATGGCAGGACTGGTCGACATGGTGTTCTGCGCAGTCGACATGAAGAAGGAGGACATCAAGGCGCTGGAGGAGGCCTATGCCAAGGCCGAGATCCCTGTTGTCTCCAACAATTCTGCCAACCGCTGGACGCCCGATGTGCCCATGGTCATCCCCGAGATAAACCCCGAGCACCTGAGCGTCATCGGGGCTCAGCGTGCCCGCCTCGGCACCCGCCGCGGCTTTATCGCCGTCAAGCCCAACTGCTCGATTCAGTCCTACGTCCCCATGCTGACGCCGCTGCTGAAATTCAAGCCGACTCAGATAGTCGCCACGACCTATCAGGCCATCTCGGGCGCCGGCAAGACCTTCCGCGAATGGCCGGAAATGCAGGACAACATCATTCCCTTCATTGGCGGCGAGGAAGAAAAGAGCGAGCAGGAGCCGCTGCGCGTTTGGGGTCACGTTGAGAACGGCGTCATCGTCAAGGCAGACGCCCCGCTGATCACCACGCAGTGCATCCGCGTGCCGGTCACAAATGGTCACACCGCCGCCGTCTTCATAAGCTTTGAGGACAAACCGACCCGCGAGCAGATACTGGACGCCTGGCGCGATTTTAGCGGTCTGCCTCAGCAACTCGAGCTGCCGCACGCCCCCCGGCAGTTTATCACCTACTTTGACGAGGACAACCGTCCGCAGTGCCAGCTCGACCGCAACATATACGGCGGCATGGGCGTTTGCGCCGGTCGTCTGCGCCCTGACACGCTGTTTGACTACAAATTTGTCGGTCTATCGCACAACACGCTGCGCGGTGCCGCCGGCGGCGCTGTGCTGATCGCTGAGCTGCTGTTCCGTCTTGGATATTTTGACTAAGTTTACCAATTAATAAAAATACGCTGCAACCTGCATCCCGCACGGAATGAAGATTGCAGCGCTTTTTGTTATACAGTACGCTTCACTGCTCGCAGATCCACATACCCACGAGTGCCGCTGGGCTCCAGCTGAATCCGAGGATTGGTGTCATCCCACGAAATCGGAATAAGATAACGAGCCGATTTTATGACCAACCATACAACGCAGTTCATTCTTGAGCTTTTGTTGAATCTTCGATTTTGCCACCAAAGAAATGTAGTACATGAACATTGCTAACAGCCAGATGAATAAAACGATTGCAAAGGTATAAAGCAGAACTTTTACTTTATCACCTTTGTACTCATAAGCGGTGTATAGGAAAGAAAGCGAGTAGCCTGCAAATACCATTGCAAAAGACATAAGAATATTAAGAAACGCAACCCCAACTATACTCCCAAAATTCTTCTTGATAAGCGTTTTATACTGTTTCATTCGCAAATACCTCCTGTTTCACTTCAAGCCACAACTGCCAAAGCTGCGGAACACCCTCATCCTCCGGCTGCATTCTGCGTGTTAGGCAGTCCATTGCGGTTTTACCATACAAGTCATAGCTCGGCTGTTTCTCTATGTTTAGCGTGGTAAAAAACTTCATATCGCAGACTTCGCCCG
>CAYXBY010000082.1:0-6642 GCA_964463325.1 uncultured Lachnospiraceae bacterium
CCGCGGCGCATGTCGTCGTCATCCATGCAGGGCAGGTCGTCGTGGATCAGCGAATAGGTGTGGATCATCTCGACCGCCGCCGCAAACGGCAGCGCGGCACGCACGTCGCCGCCAAAGAGACGGCAAAATTCCAGCACCAGCGTCGGACGTATGCGCTTGCCGCCGGCAAAAACGCTGTATCTCTCGGCGTCAAAAAGCACCTGAAGATAGACATCGTTGGCCGCGAGATAGCCGTGCAGCGCCTCCTCGGTCAGCTGCGCGTTCTCGCTAAGCATGGCAAGCATCTCAGCCTCACAATATTTATTGTCTGTTATCATGGCTCTCTCCTTTGACCTTTGACTTTATCGATGCGGCTGGCTTACGCCTCCGCCCCGTTTTTGGGCATGGGCTCGGCCACCGCTCCACCCTCACCGTCACTGCGCAGCAGGCGTATACGCGCCTCGGTCTGCTCCAGCTGTCCGTTGCAGACGCGGATGAGCGCAATGCCCTCCTCGTACAGCTTGGTTGATTCCTCCAGGGGTGCGCTGCCGGTCTCCAGCAGCTTAACTATCTCCTCCAGTCGCTCAAGCGACTGCTCAAAGCTTAATTTTTTCATCTTTTTTTACCAGCTTCTTTGTATTTGTGATGTCAGCAGTAGCTTCTCCGTCGGCAAGACGCAGCACCACGCTGTCGCCTGCATGCAGCTGCTCCACCGATGTCACCGCCGCCCCACCTGCAAACACCGCCGAATAACCGCGGCTGAGTATGCTAAATGGGTCAAGCGCACCGAGGTGCCGCGCCACGGCACTCAGGCGCAGCCGCGCCGACTCAAGCGCTCGATCTGCGCCACCGTCCAGTCGCTCAGCCAGCGACGAAAGCGCCATGCGGCGATCGTCGGTCAGGCGGGCGGGGTCGGTCAGTATGCGCGAGGCGGCCAGCTCGGCGAGCCGTGTGCGACGCACCTCAAGCGTGCGCGACACTGCCGCGTCCAGCCGCAGTGCCATGCCGGCCACCTGCCGTGCAACCGTCGCGCGGTCGGGGACGGCCAGCTCAGCTGCTGCTGACGGCGTTGGAGCCCGCAGGTTGGCGGCAAAGTCGCACAGCGTGAAGTCGGTCTCGTGCCCCACCGCCGAAATGACGGGTATTCGCGAGGCCGCGACTGCCCGCGCCAGCGTTTCGTTGTTGAATGCCCAAAGATCCTCCAGCGAGCCACCGCCGCGACCGATAATTATGGTGTCGACCGGCCAGCTGCTGTTAAAAAATTCAATGCCCGCGCACAGCTGCGGCGGAGCCGACGGCCCCTGCACCTGCGCCGGATAAATAAACACCTCGGCCGCCGGGTAGCGCCGGGTGATGATGTTGATCATGTCTCTGACCGCCGCGCCGGTCGGCGATGTAACGATTCCCAGGCGCGTCGGGAAGGCGGGAATGGGGCGCTTACGCGCCGGGTCAAACAGCCCCTCGGCCTCCAGCTTGCGCTTGAGCTGCTCATAAGCGTAATACAGCGCACCGATGCCGTCCGGCTGCATGTCCTCGGCGTATATCTGATAGACGCCGTCGCGCGGGAAAACGGATATCCGCCCCCCGACGATGACCTTCATGCCATCGCGCGGCACAAAGCCAAGTCGCCCCGCTGCCGAGCGGAACATGACCGCCTTGAGCGCCGCGCCCTCGTCCTTGAGCGTGAAATACAGGTGGCCGGTGGCATAGTGATTTTTGAAATTGGATATCTCGCCGCGCACCAGCACGCTCGAGAGCGCCGGCGTGCTGTCAATGAGCGTTTTGACGAGCTCATTGACCTGGCTGACGCTCAGCATAAGCTTTTCAGCCATGGCACACCTCCTGCGCCATCCAGGCGCGGCGGCACAGCAGCGCCACTCCTGCGGCGTTGTCAGCCGAGAAGGCCGGCTCAGAATAATAAATACCGTCGTCGTGGCCTATTATATCTTTAATGATGGAATTACTCATCACTCCGCCCGCAAACAGCACCGGCTCACCCGGGTATGCGGCTCTGACATTGCCGCACAGCTGACGCAGTGTATGCCCAACAAAGCTGAGCACGAACGCCGCCGTCCGCGGCAGATCGTCCTCACTGCGGTACATGCCCGCCGCCAGATTTTCAAGTCCCGAAAGATTGCACTCAAAGCCTCTGACGCACACCTTCGGTCGCGGGACACGACCGTCGTAGCTGCGCGCCGCCGCCTCGAGCGCGGGTCCGCAGGGAAAACGCAGCCCCATGGCGACACCGGCACGGTCTATGGCCTGCCCGGCATTGAGATCGCATGTGCCGCCCAGCAGCGTTATGTCAAATGACTCGCCGCGCGGCTCAACGTGCACCAGCTCCGTCGTTCCGCCCGAGACGTGAAAAGCACAAAAGGGTGCGCCGAGCAGCGTTTCAAGCGCCCCCGACGAATAGCCCGCCGCCATTATGTGGCCATCCTGATGCGAAAAACGGTACAGCGGCGCTCCCGCGCCGACTGCCAGCGCCTCAGCCGCCGCCACGCCGGGCAAAAAGCAGGGCATGTAGGAGCCCGCCGCACTGCGCGGTGTCGCCGAAACGCCAACCGCGGTAACGTGTGCACCGTCGAGCGCCTGCTTCAGCTGCTTAAGCACGTCGGGCAGATTTTTGATGTGCGCAAATACCGCCTCGCTCTGGCGCAGTCCGCGGCCGCCCTCGGCCACCGGCAGCGGCGCCTTAAGATTGGCCAGCACCCTGCCCTCGCCATCGCACAGCGCCGCCGAGGTGGTATAATTGCTGGTGTCTATGCCAACAAAACGAAGCTCACTCATTTGCGCTCAGGCTTCCCGACTCCACCGCATCCTTGACGGCGTTCAACACGCCGTTGACAAAGGGGCGCACGCGCCTGTCGTCGTACTTTTTGACGAGCTCAAGCGCCTCGTTGATAGAGACATTGTGCGGTATGTCGTCACCATACAGCATCTCCCAGACCGCGAGCCTCAGTGCCGCGCGGGATATGCCGGACAGGCGGTAGGCCTTCCAGCCGCGCGAATGCTGCTCAATGACGGCATCCAGCCGTTCAAGCTGCTGCATGACGCCAAAATAGGCGGCGCGAACATACTTGTCCTCGCCGACGTCGCGGTTGTCACATGACACCTCATATATGCCCTCGGGCGTGTCCTGCGGGTGAAAATCCGTTTCAAACAGCAGTCCGAGAACTGCCTCTCTTGCTTCTCGTCTTGTCATAGGTCTTCCTTTCGCGGCGTCTTGCCGACAACAATACTCCATGATACTCTATTATACAATTTTGACGGTATAAAGTCAAGTCAAAAATGAATATTTTCCTGAATTCCATGTATATTTTTATAATTTCACCCGGCAGCAGGTAATTATTTAGGCTGCATAGTCCCGCTGTCTTTTACAATACTATTTTTACACCTCTGCGACAATGAGGACGCCGAAAAATTGTAAATCCTTGCAAATACGTCTTGCAAATATTGCCGAAATGTGATAATATATATGTACAGCCCTCGCGGCTGACATGATTTAAGGATAAAAGCTCAAATGAAGTCATTTTGGAACAGAATACTGCTGCCCGCCTGCGGGTATTTCACGCTGCTGACGCTGCTGTATGCCGTCGGCGTCTACGCGATATATAGTCAAAGCTCGAACGGCGGTGCGCTGTCCTCGCTGCGCGTGCTGCTCTTCTTTGTCTTTGCGCTCATCCTCGCAACCGCAAACACGCTCTTCCGCGCCGAGCGCCTCAATCGGGCGCTGCGCATAGTGCTGCACGGCGCCGTCACCGCGCTGGGCTTTTGGCTGTGCCTGGTCAAGCCGATGCAGCTTGAGGGCTCGGGCGAGCTGATGGGTCTGCTCATTTATTTTGTGCTGTACGCAGTGGTGGCAGTGATAGTCCTGCTGCACCGCAGCAATGTGGCCAAAAAGGCCAATCGCGAGGCCGATTACACCACGGTTTATAAAAAGTAAGACTAAAGAGGCTGAAAAATGAACAAAAAATACAGTAACGTCAAGCTGCGCGGTGGGCGTGAGACACGCGCCATAGTCGCCGCACTGGCCATTATCGCACTGCTGGTGCTGGTGTGCCTGACCGAGATCATAGTGCTGTCGGTCAAGCGCGGCGGTACTCCTGCCGACACCACCCCGCCCCCGGCCGATTCGCAGACCACCCCCGGCGGCGATTCGCAGTCGACCTCCCCCGCTCCCGATACCTCATCTGTCACGCCTGTCATCTCGACGCCCACCCCCGCCCGGCTGCCCGAGACCGCGGACTACGGCCAGGAATATCTCGACAAGCTGATATTCGTCGGCGACAGCACGACATACGGCCTCAAGGCCTACGGTGTGCTTTCGGGCGGCAAGAACACCACACAGGTGTGGACGCCCAAAAGCGGTACTTACTCGCTCAACGCGCTGGTCGCGACATATAAGATCGTCTACCCGCCGACAGGCGAGGAGCTGACCGTTGCCGAGGCCGCCGCGCTTGCCAAGCCGGAATACATGGTCATCACGCTGGGCGTCAATTACGGCGTGCCCTACTGCGGCGAGAGCGAATTCAAAAAGTACTATCGCATGCTGCTGGACGCCGTCACGACCGCGTCACCCGAGACCAAAATTATTTTGCAGTCCATCTACCCCGTCGCCGCCAACAGCGAGTATAAGGACATAACCAACCCGCGCATCGACGTTGCCAACGGCTGGGTCGAGAGTCTTGCAGAGGAATACGGCCTCAAATACCTCGACACCAACTCAGCGCTCAAGGGCGATGACGGCTATCTCAAATCAGGCTATCAAAATGGTGACGGCCTGCACATGAACACCTCCGGCCTCAATGTTATTCTGAACTACATCCGCACACACGGATATCCCAAACAATAAAGGAGAAAACACATGAAACGCATCACCTTAAGACTCATCTGCATCTGCCTGCTGGCCGCGCTGGCGCTGCCCTGCCTCGTCGGCTGCGATTCGGGCGCCAACTACCGTGACGACGTCGCCGTCGCCGATATTTCAACCGCACTCAAGACGCTGCTCCCCACCCCCGACGGCTATTACGCCGCCGACAGCGACTATCTCGGCTTCTATTTCGATGGCGCCGATGGCAAGGTAGCCGAGCACGTCATCGAATTCTCGGCCACCAGCACAAATATCAATCAGTTCGGCATTTTCAAGGTCAAGGACGGCGAAGCCGAGGCCATAAAGACGCTGTGCGAGCAGTACATCAGCACCATGAAGGATCGCTGGGTCGCGCAGGCCAACTACATCGCCTCCGAGCATCCCAAGATGGAGAACGCCGAGGTGCGCATATTTGGCAATTACGTGGTCTACGTCATGCTGACCGCCACCGACAAGACCGCCGCCTTTGATAAGGTCGACGAGCTGCTTAAGAAATGACTTGATATATTGGCTCTCCCGCGTAAGCGGGGGAGCTTTTTTGTTTGGTGCAAAAAGGGCAGGCCTTGCGGCCTGCCCCATGTGGATGTATTAAATTATTCTGGAACAACGTTGTACCAGTCGCCATCCTGGACTACCTTGTAGCCGGGAGCGACTACGACCTCGCCAGAGTTGTGCGTGCCAGGCTGGAATTTCTTGAATGAGCCGCCGGAGATAGTGATCACTCCGTTCCCATCCCTAACATTGAGCAAGTCTGTCGAACCGCTTCCGGGAACTTCAACCTTGCCGCCGTAGAAGTTCAGAGTAGATCCACTCGTATGCTTGTAGATAACACAACCGCTTGACGACTTAAAATTGCCGCCGTATATATTTGCGGTTGCCGTGTCGTTCACAAAGACCATCCATCCACCCTCAGGATCGTTACCCGTAACGGTACCGGTCTTATCAGCAGATGAATCGTACAGATTGAGGGTTGCATCCTCACAAACATACAGACCTATTGCGCACTTTGCACCGCCGGAATAGGCAATCTTGTGACCGTTCAAATCCAGGTCGATACTCTTGTTGATCTTCAGTATACAAGAAAAAGCAGAGTTATACGTCGTGTCCTTCTGTGCATCCGTGATGTCAATATCAGCAGCAAGAACGATCTTTTTGCCATCATTGGCTGCTATCGCCGCGCGAAGATCATCAATGTTTGAAACAGTAGTGACAGAGGCCGGGAACTCACCATTGCCCTGGACGGCCTCGACCTTGTAGCTGAAGGTGCAGTTCTTCTCCTGCAGCTCATTGCCAACGGTCTCGGGCAGCTCGATTCTGACGAGCAGAACGATGTCGTCACAGCCGGGCTCCATCGTGCCCTCAGGCGTAGCGATGGTCGGAGCCGCGGAGGCGGAATCTTCCCCGGTCAGAGCTGCCGTTGAGGGGGCATCTGCCGTGGGATCAACCACAGTGATCTTGAGCGCGTTGAACAGCGCGTTGGAAGTCGGAGAAACGAACACAGTGCGATACTTGACGGTCACGTTGCTCTCGTTGTGGATGGTGATGGGGAACTCAACGTAATCACCGGGGACTATGTTTGTAAGTGTGATGTTGGTGGTGCCGGTGGTCGCAGTGAACGCCATATTCGCACTGCCAAGGCCGCGGGGCGCGTCCTCTCCGGCAGCGGGTGTGCCAAGAGTCGACCAAACAGTGAGGTCATCATCATCGACAATCGCCGTCACATTGACCTTACCGGAGGTCACAGCCACGTTGACCGTGCTCTCGCTGGTGAACAGCGCGAAGGTCGAGCC
>CAYXBY010000083.1:0-6174 GCA_964463325.1 uncultured Lachnospiraceae bacterium
CGGCATGATAAACGCCGGTCGGGACGTACTAAGCGGAGATGGGGGGCTCCGGGGGAGGAACTAAGGGTTCCTCCCCCTCGGCGTGCTCTTTGGTACTTTCTGTCACGAGACAGAAAGTACAAAGAATTGGATCACGGCTGACAATCGGTCAAGCCAGCCCTGAAGCATGCAATACTTCCCCCCAGCCCCGAGGCTGCAAGCCTCACTCGCGCCGAAGTATGCAATGCTTCACCACCCCTACTCATCCCCCTTTTGGCGAATGATCAGCTTTATCGGCGTGCCCGCGAAGCCAAACGTCGAACGCAGGCAATTTTCAATATACCGCTGGTAGGAAAAATGGAAAAGCTCCACATTGTTGCAGAAAATGACAAACGTCGGCGGCGCGACAGACGCCTGCGTCATGTAGTATATCTTGAGCCGACGCCCCTTGTCGGTCGGCGGCTGCGTGCGCATGGTCGCCTCGCTCAGCACGTCGTTCAGCATGCCGGTCGAGACGCGCAGCTTGGACTGCTCGTTGATGTAAACTATGCGCTCGAAAATGTTGGTTATACGCTGCCCCGTCTTGGCCGAAACGTAAATGATCGGCGCGTAGGGCATGAAGGCCAGCTCGGTGGCAATGTCGCTGTTGAATTTTTTGACCGTGTCGTTGTCCTTCTCGATCAGATCCCACTTGTTGACCACTATGATGGACGCCCGCCCGGCCTCGTGCGCAATGCCGGCGATCTTGCTGTCCTGCTCGGTGATGCCCTCGGTGGCGTCGACCATTATCAGGCAGACATCCGCCCTCTCAACCGCCGTCTTGGCACGCAAAACGCTATATTTTTCAATCACATCCTTGACCTTGGCCGAGCGGCGTATGCCGGCCGTGTCAATAAACGTAAACCGTCCATATTCATTCTCCACGCGGGTGTCGATGGCGTCGCGCGTGGTGCCCGCAATGTCGGAAACTATGACCCGCTCCTGCCCCACCATGCGATTGACGATGGAGGATTTGCCCGCGTTGGGCTTGCCAATGACGGCAACCTTGATGCTGTCGTCGTCCTCCTCCTCGCCGGCGTCCTCGGGAAGCGCTTCAAGCACGGCGTCCAGCAGGTCGCCGGTGCCGCTGCCGTGGACAGACGACAGCGCGATAGGCTCATGCGGAAAGCCCAGCTCGAAAAATTCGTAAAATTCCAGCGGCGGTGCGCCCACGCGGTCACATTTGTTGACCACCGGTATGATCGGCTTGCCCGAGCGGTTGAGCATGACGGCTATCTCGCGGTCGTCGGCCACCATGCCGCACTGCACGTCGCAGACAAAAACGATAACATCGGCCATGTCGATGGCTATCTGCGCCTGCATGCGCATCTGACGCAGTATGACGTCGTTGGTCTTGGGCTCGATGCCGCCCGTGTCGACCAGCATCAGCCGTCTGCCGTTCCACTCGACGTCGCCGTAAATGCGGTCGCGCGTAACGCCGGGGGTGTCCTCGACGATGGAGCGGCGCTCGCCTATCAGCTTGTTGAAAAGCGTGCTTTTGCCCACGTTGGGGCGGCCGACTATTGCAACTATAGGTTTCATTTTGACTCCTTTCAAAGCCCGAGGACGTCGCGCACAAAGCTGCCGCCGTCGTTCTCGGAGGGGATAACGGCCACGCCGCCGAGCGACTCGGACAGCCAGGCCGGGGTCTTGTCGTCTAAAAATACCGGCTCGTCGGAGCGACGCAGCGCGACAGCGGGTATCATAAGCGCGTCGCCCAGCTCAAGCTCCTTCAGCTGCGCGACGATATCGGTGGCGGTCAGCAGACCCGCAACGGTCACGCCGCCGCCGAAAAAGTTGTTTTTGACCGCCACGACCTGCACCCACAGTCCCGGCACGGCCTCGCACAGGCGGCGCGCCATGTGAGATATGGTGGGGTAGGCGGCCTCGCCGGTCGCGATGGTGACGCGGCGGGCGGAGGTGGGCGGCAGCTCGAGGTCCTCGAGCGCGTAGTCAAAATCCTCAAGCAGCGCGGCGATCAGCCCAACGCCGTCCTCCAGCTGGTCGAAGCCCTCGTAAAAATCGGCCTCCGGCAGCGGCAGACCCGCTCGGATATACAGCTCGTCGGCGCAGAAAAATATCCGCCGTCCATACTGCTCGCGGCACATCTCGCCACGGCGCTCGACCTGCGCTATCACCTCGCGCGCCTCGGCGGGCGTGTAGGGCGAAAGTGGGTAGAGGCCGTCGCGGTAGCGCGTCAGCCCGGCGGGAACGATGGAAACGCTTTGCAGCGCCGGGAGATAGTCGCACAGGTCGCGCATGGTGCGCTCGAGCGCGGGGCCGTCGTTTATGCCGCGGCAGAGCACGACCTGTGCTGAAATATCGATGCCGGCGTCGGCGACGCGGCGGATATAGCCCAGCACCTCACCCGCGCGGGGGTTTTTCATCATGCGGACGCGCAGCTCGGAGTCGGTGGTGTGGACGGAGACGCGCAGCGGCGAGATGTGCATTTTGATGATGCGGTCGATGTCGTCGTCGTGCAGATTTGTCAGCGTGACGTAGTTGCCGTGCAGGAAGGAGAGGCGCGAATCGTCGTCCTTGAAATAGAGCGTGTCGCGCATGCCGGGCGGCAGCTGGTCGATGAAGCAGAAGATGCACTTGTTGGCGCAGCGGTGCTTGTTATCCATGAGCGGGGTATCGAAATCCAGCCCGAGGTCGTCGTATTCTCCCTTACGGACGCGAACCTCAAAGGGCTGGCCGTCGCGGGTCAGCGCGAGTGTGAGACGCGGCTCGGCGAGATAAAAGCGGTAGTCGAGGACGTCATGTATTTCGTGCCCGTTAATGCTGACGAGCACATCGCCGGGTTTGATGCCGGCGCGCGCGGCGTGCGAATGTGGCTCAACGGCCGTTATAAGCGTCATGCGACTACCTCCTGTTTATTTATTTTAACATTATATCATATTTTCATGCGCTTGTCAAATGGTAGGGGTGAAGTATTGCATACTTTGATGCTTTTACGGTGGCGGCCGCGGCTCTTTTTGAAGTATTGCATACTTCATCGCCCCCTCACCCCCTACCCCCTCTCCCGAGGGAGAGGGGGATTTTTATTTTTCTTGTTGGGGGAGGCGGCCGCCTCCCCCAACAAGAAAAATAAAAATCCCCCTCTCCCTCGGGAGAGGGGGTAGGGGGTGAGGGGGCGATGAAGTATGCAATACTTCAAAAAGAGCCGCGGCCGCCACCGTAAAAGCATCAAAGTATGCAATACTTCACCCCTACCATTTGACAAGCGCATGAAAATATGATATAATGTTAAAATAAATAAACAGGAGGTAGTCGCATGACGCTTATAACGGCCGTTGAGCCACATTCGCACGCCGCGCGCGCCGGCATCAAACCCGGCGATGTGCTCGTCAGCATTAACGGGCACGAAATACATGACGTCCTCGACTACCGCTTTTATCTCGCCGAGCCGCGTCTCACACTCGCGCTGACCCGCGACGGCCAGCCCTTTGAGGTTCGCGTCCGTAAGGGAGAATACGACGACCTCGGGCTGGATTTCGATACCCCGCTCATGGATAACAAGCACCGCTGCGCCAACAAGTGCATCTTCTGCTTCATCGACCAGCTGCCGCCCGGCATGCGCGACACGCTCTATTTCAAGGACGACGATTCGCGCCTCTCCTTCCTGCACGGCAACTACGTCACGCTGACAAATCTGCACGACGACGACATCGACCGCATCATCAAAATGCACATCTCGCCGCTGCGCGTCTCCGTCCACACCACCGACTCCGAGCTGCGCGTCCGCATGATGAAAAACCCCCGCGCGGGTGAGGTGCTGGGCTATATCCGCCGCGTCGCCGACGCCGGCATCGATATTTCAGCACAGGTCGTGCTCTGCCGCGGCATAAACGACGGCCCCGCGCTCGAGCGCACCATGCGCGACCTGTGCGACTATCTCCCGGCGCTGCAAAGCGTTTCCATCGTTCCCGCCGGGCTGACGCGCTACCGCGACGGCCTCTACCCACTTTCGCCCTACACGCCCGCCGAGGCGCGCGAGGTGATAGCGCAGGTCGAGCGCCGTGGCGAGATGTGCCGCGAGCAGTATGGACGGCGGATATTTTTCTGCGCCGACGAGCTGTATATCCGAGCGGGTCTGCCGCTGCCGGAGGCCGATTTTTACGAGGGCTTCGACCAGCTGGAGGACGGCGTTGGGCTGATCGCCGCGCTGCTTGAGGATTTTGACTACGCGCTCGAGGACCTCGAGCTGCCGCCCACCTCCGCCCGCCGCGTCACCATCGCGACCGGCGAGGCCGCCTACCCCACCATATCTCACATGGCGCGCCGCCTGTGCGAGGCCGTGCCGGGACTGTGGGTGCAGGTCGTGGCGGTCAAAAACAACTTTTTCGGCGGCGGCGTGACCGTTGCGGGTCTGCTGACCGCCACCGATATCGTCGCGCAGCTGAAGGAGCTTGAGCTGGGCGACGCGCTTATGATACCCGCTGTCGCGCTGCGTCGCTCCGACGAGCCGGTATTTTTAGACGACAAGACCCCGGCCTGGCTGTCCGAGTCGCTCGGCGGCGTGGCCGTTATCCCCTCCGAGAACGACGGCGGCAGCTTTGTGCGCGACGTCCTCGGGCTTTGAAAGGAGTCAAAATGAAACCTATAGTTGCAATAGTCGGCCGCCCCAACGTGGGCAAAAGCACGCTTTTCAACAAGCTGATAGGCGAGCGCCGCTCCATCGTCGAGGACACCCCCGGCGTTACGCGCGACCGCATTTACGGCGACGTCGAGTGGAACGGCAGACGGCTGATGCTGGTCGACACGGGCGGCATCGAGCCCAAGACCAACGACGTCATACTGCGTCAGATGCGCATGCAGGCGCAGATAGCCATCGACATGGCCGATGTTATCGTTTTTGTCTGCGACGTGCAGTGCGGCATGGTGGCCGACGACCGCGAGATAGCCGTCATGCTCAACCGCTCGGGCAAGCCGATCATACCGGTGGTCAACAAATGTGACCGCGTGGGCGCACCGCCGCTGGAATTTTACGAATTTTTCGAGCTGGGCTTTCCGCATGAGCCTATCGCGCTGTCGTCTGTCCACGGCAGCGGCACCGGCGACCTGCTGGACGCCGTGCTTGAAGCGCTTCCCGAGGACGCCGGCGAGGAGGAGGACGACGACAGCATCAAGGTTGCCGTCATTGGCAAGCCCAACGCGGGCAAATCCTCCATCGTCAATCGCATGGTGGGGCAGGAGCGGGTCATAGTTTCCGACATTGCGGGCACCACGCGCGACGCCATCGACACCCGCGTGGAGAATGAATATGGACGGTTTACGTTTATTGACACGGCCGGCATACGCCGCTCGGCCAAGGTCAAGGATGTGATTGAAAAATATAGCGTTTTGCGTGCCAAGACGGCGGTTGAGAGGGCGGATGTCTGCCTGATAATGGTCGACGCCACCGAGGGCATCACCGAGCAGGACAGCAAGATCGCCGGCATTGCGCACGAGGCCGGGCGGGCGTCCATCATAGTGGTCAACAAGTGGGATCTGATCGAGAAGGACAACGACACGGTCAAAAAATTCAACAGCGACATTGCCACCGAGCTGGCCTTCATGCCCTACGCGCCGATCATTTACGTTTCGGCCAAGACGGGGCAGCGTATAACCAACATTTTCGAGCGCATAGTTTACATCAACGAGCAGTCCAAGCTGCGCGTCTCGACCGGCATGCTGAACGACGTGCTGAGCGAGGCGACCATGCGCACGCAGCCGCCGACCGACAAGGGGCGTCGGCTCAAGATATACTACATGACGCAGGCGTCTGTCGCGCCGCCGACGTTTGTCATTTTCTGCAACAATGTGGAGCTTTTCCATTTTTCCTACCAGCGGTATATTGAAAATTGCCTGCGTTCGACGTTTGGCTTCGCGGGCACGCCGATAAAGCTGATCATTCGCCAAAAGGGGGATGAGTAGGGGTGGTGAAGCATTGCATACTTCGGCGCGAGTGAGGCTTGCAGCCTCGGGGCTGGGGGGAAGTATTGCATGCTTCAGGGCTGGCTTGACCGATTGTCAGCCGTGATCCAATTCTTTGTACTTTCTGTCTCGTGACAGAAAGTACCAAAGAGCACGCCGAGGGGGAGGAACCCTTAGTTCCTCCCCCGGAGCCCCCCATCTCCGCTTAGTACGTCCCGACCGGCGTTTATCATGCCG
>CAYXBY010000084.1:0-5847 GCA_964463325.1 uncultured Lachnospiraceae bacterium
CCCCGGGGAGCATCCCCCCTGCCGGGGGCCGGGGCAGAGCCACGGAAGCTCCCCCAGACTATCATTCAATCACGAGCTTGGCGCCGCTGTCAAGGCCGTCGGCCGCGTAAATGATAGACGACGCACGCTTTGGTAGCGTAAAGACAGCGATTTTTGTGCCGCTCGAGTCTATGACGCTGACCGTTCCACCCGCGCTAACCGTTTTGTTGAGCGAAAGCACGCGCACACTTCTGCTACCCGTCGGCTTTTGTGCCATCCCGACGCTGCCAACAGCCAGCAGCGTCCCCCCCGACATGCTGAAGCTGCCGTCAAAGTCCAGTGCGCCGTTGCCGTTGTTGGTCGGGCCGTAAACTATCAGCTCGCCACCGCTCATGCGAATATTGCCGTTTGAATCTACACCGTCGCCACTCGCATTAACGGTGATCCTGCCGCCGGTGATTTCGATCAGACCGTTAGAATCCGACACTGACCCGCCGCCACCCGGTCGCACGAAGCCGCCGCTCGACGTGCCGCCGGCCGCGTTGAGGCCGTCATCAGAGGCCGTGACGTCAATAACGCCGCCGCTTATGCGGAGCGTCAGCGCCTCCAGCCCCTCGTAGCTGCGCAGCACGGTGATGCTGCCGGAGCTTACCGTCAGAGTTTCGTCAGCGTGGATGCCGTCGTCGCCCGAGGACAGACTAAACTCGCCACCGCTGATGTCGATAGTGCCGTTTGAGTGTATGCTGTCGTCGGCGGAATCGACCGTTATCAACCCGCCGCTGATCGTCAGCGCAGTGCCCGCCTTAAGCCCCTTGGTGCTGACGGTGTCCGCTGACGTGGTGTCATTGCTGCCGGGGCGATTGCCGCCAGGCCTACCGCCGCCTCCAAAACCACCGAAGCCGCCAAAACCGCCGCCATCGCCGCGTCCCTGGCCTGGATCGCTCCCCGATGGCATCGATGGCATGTCGTCGCCCATATCACCTGGCTTTGACGGTATATTTCCGCCCATATCGCCTGGCCTCGACGGCATGTCGCCACCCATGCCATCAGGTGCAGTTCCTTGCGACGCGCCGCCCGCGCCGCCGCCGCTTACAACATTGATTACACCGCCGCTGACCGTCAGCGCGGTCTCAGCCTGTACTCCGTCCTGCACGGCGCTGATGTGCAGCTCGCCTCCGAGGACGCTGATATAGCCCTTGGACGTGTCGCTGTCATTGCTCGAGCGCAGGCCGTCCGCCCCCGCGCTTATGACGACGTATCCGCCGCTCATCTCGACCGAATCCTTGCCGCGTATACCATCGTCGACCGATGTGACGTAAATGCTGCCGCCGCATATTTCGAGGTCATCCTTGCTGAATATGCCTTTGCCATAGCTGCCGGTGACGTACAACGCTCCCTCGCCGTCAAGCTTGAGGTCGTCACGGCTGTAGATTGCAGCTGTCGGGATGTCGTCAGCCTCGGGTCGTGTGGCGCCGTCGCTGATGACGTTCACCGAGCCCTTTTGCGTGTATAGTATCACCTTTTTGGGCGCATTGGCGACGTATATCGCCGCGCTGTCGGGACAGCTCAGCCGCACGCCGTTGAATATCAGCTTGACCTTCTCGGTGTCGGCAGTATCGACGATCAGCTGTCCCGCTTCGCACTCACCGGTCACGGTGTAGGTGCCCGCTGACGCCACCGTCACCGTCGTGCCGTTGGCGCTGAGCCCGACGCCGCTGACCGTAGCCGCCGATTGCCCGAAGGTAATGCTGCCGTCCGTGCTCACGGTGACGTCGTCACCAACCACCGCCTCGCTGACCTCGTCAATGTCGGGCAGCTTGACGGCGCTGCCGTCCGGGGACGGCTGAGAATCGCTCGGCGTTGTGTCGGCGGAAGCATCGGTATTCGGCAGTGCTGCACAACCGCAAAGCAGTGACGCGCAGACAACTGCGCATGCGAAATATTTAAGAGGATCAAGTCTTTTCATGTTTTATCACCCCACAAGCTCCTGCTGCCTACAGTTCTTCGCGGTCGCTGTCAATGCGACCAAGGCTTATCTCGAGATTGCCGTTACGACAGCGCAGTTGATCGATAAGCTCGCGCGTTTTGGCTTTGTCGCGCATGGAAATGCGGTAGGTAAGCTGGTACAGACTGCCCATGCCGCTTGTGCGGACGCGGTCAAGTCGGTGAAAGCTGGTGTACTGTTCAAGCAGGTCGTCAAAAACGCCCTCGTAGTCGAGGCTCTCGGGAATGGTCAGCTTGAGCGTTTTCAGCTCCCGACGCGGCTCGCCGAGACGCAGCAGCGTGTAAAGCACAAAAAGCAGTGACACCACCGCTGTGAATATGACTGCCACACCGATATAGCCCATGCCAGTCGCAAGGCCGATCGTCATGCTGGCGAAGACAGCGCATATCTCACGTGCGCTGCCCGGTGCCGAGCGAAAGCGCACCAAGCTGAAGGCTCCCGCCACCGCGACTCCGACGCCCAGGTTGCCATTGACCATGGCAATGACCACCTGCACTGTCACCGGCAGCAGCGCCAGCGTGAGCACCAGCCCCGACGAAAAACGGCGATTTTTGAACATGTACGCCAGCGCCAGCAGCAGCCCGAGGACGATCGAGACGGCCGTGCACATGGCAAAGCTCGCGACGGTTATATTCCCGTTTGTGATCACAGATTCAAGCATAGTTAATATCCTTTCGGCATGTATTATTGTTTTGTGATGTAGTTTTTGCATCGGCGCCGTCCATCACGCGGCGATATGCCTCTCCGTATTTTGAGAACGAGGTGGGGTATATCCTAAGTCTGTCAAGCTCGTGCGCCAGCCAAAGTGGCACGGTGCTGGGTACCTTGAGCTCCATCAAGCACATTCCCGGCGGCAGCAGCTGCTGCCCGTCAGCGCCGTGCGAGATGTCGAGGTCGTCCGTCCTCCAGGTGATGGCGCGGTCGAAGGTGAGACGCAACTCGGGGTCGTTGGCGCCGAACAGCGCGGTGCGGTCGTAGGCGATTAGCATGGCCGGGCGAAGGCCGGGATACAGCTCAAACATCCAGTCGATCTCGCGCGATATCTGCGTTATCTCGGGCGGTGGAGCGTCCCTGCCGAGATAGCGCAGCGCTTCAGCGTAGGTCATGCCTATGCGCCTCTTGTAGACGACGCCGCGAAATTTCTTTTTGATCTCGGCAAATGCCATCGAGCCGCTGCTGGGGACGCCGTAGGTGCGCAGCCGCAGCTTTTCCTTGTAGGGCGGCCGCTCGAGCGAGCGGCGGATGAGCCGATACTCCGACGTGTCATAATAAAGGCTGCAAATGCGGCTCTCGCCGTATTCGTCCGGCACAAAACGACCGTCAAGCACTGTCTCGAGCGCACTGCGCTGCGCGTCGGTGAGCAGATATTTTTGCTCCAGCCGTTCAAATCTTTGCTTAAAGCCTGTCATAAGCATCCTCCTACCATTAGCATGCCCCAATTATACCTCCACTGCCTAAGAAAAACCTTAAAGTGGGCAGGCCATTTGATTTTCTTTATTGAGATAAATAGACAAAACCGAGTCCGCGCAACGTCGTTTTTTGTGAAAAACAAAGGAAATGAAATGAATGATTGACACCACCCACATTGTGTGCTATAATCAGTATGTTTATAGAATACAATAGGAATGTGAAGATGAAATGACAAACAGCAAAGCAATAAAGGGAGACCTGACTGAGGGGCCGATATTTGGCAAGATAATCGTTTATTCCGTCCCGCTGATACTGACCGGTGTACTCCAGCTGCTCTACAACGCAGCCGACACAATTGTCGCCGGGCGCTGGTCTGCCGACGGCGAGGCCGCGCTGGCTGCGGTTGGCTCGTGCGGTGCGCTGATCAATCTGATAGTCAACCTGTTTTTGGGGCTGGCGACTGGCGCCGGCGTTTGCGTGGCGCAGAGCTACGGTGCACAGCGCTATGACGACGTCCGCAAAACAGTGCATACTGCCGTTCCAACGGCGGCAGTGCTGGGCGTGGCGGTGGCCATATTCGGCTACTTCTCAGCCGAGACGCTGCTGATCTGGACTGGTGTTGAGGAAAGCGTGCTCGCCGAGGCGGCGCCCTACATGCGCGCTTACATGCTGGGCATGCCCGCCAGCCTGGTCTACAATTATTGTGCCACCATGCTGCGCTCCACTGGCGACACCTCGCACCCACTGATTTTTCTGTCGATATCCGGCGTTGTGAACATAGCGCTCAACCTTCTCATGGTCATAGTATTTGGCTTGGGCGCGCTTGGCGTTGGAATTGCGACCGCGGTTTCAACCTGGCTCTCCATGATACTTATCCTCAGCTTTATGCTGAGAACGCACAATTGCATGCGGTTTGAGTTCAAAAAAATGCATATTTACGGCGACAAGCTGTGGCAGATGGTGCGCTTTGGCATCCCGGCTGGCTTCCAGGGCTGCTTGTTCTCGCTGTCGAACGTCATGATACAGTCGGCGGTCAACGGCTTTGAGCGTCCCGTGGTGGCCGGCAACACGGCGGCCGCCAACATTGACGGCTTTATCTACACCGCCATGAACGCTGTTTATCACGCCGCGCTGACCTTTGTGGGGCAGAACGTCGGCGCCAAAAAATACGATCGCATACCGCGTATTGCGGGTGCCTGCTACCTTGTGGTCACGGTCATTGGCGTGACCATGAGCGCACTGTCGCTTGTGTTCGGGCATCAGCTGCTGGGGCTTTACGCCCCCGGCAACGAGCCTGCCATCGAGGCGGGTCTGCGACGTATGATCATCGTTGGTGCACCGTATTTCCTTTGTGGATTGATGGATGTTGGGTGTGGCATCATGCGCGGAATGGGCAGCTCGATCACGCCGATGGTGGTGTCGCTCTGCGGCTCCTGCCTGTTTAGGATCGTCTGGATCAAGACCATTTTTGAGGCCTACTCGACGACGACCGTGTTGTACATCTCCTACCCAATTTCGTGGACACTGACGGCGCTCGTGCATCTTTTCAGCTGGATCTTCTACCTGCATTTGCTCAAGAAAAGATCGGGCGGGCAGGGCTCCGGCAGTCAGGACGGCTCAGACTCCGAGTGCACCGTGACGGCTGCATCAAAATAAAAAATACATCACTGCGTATTGACGAATATTTTATTTTGTGATATAATAATTGCAAGCTGCGGGGCATCTGCGGCTTGATGATCGGGAGGTTATGATAAATGTCCAAATGCTTCAAATGCAGCGCGGACGTTGACGACGCGCTGGAGGTGTGCCCTGTGTGCGGCGCACTGCTTGACTCAAATAACGGTGCTGTGCCCGCAGCTCAGCCCGCCGCTGACGCCTCGACTCAGGAGCGTCTGATGGCGATATTCGCCTACCTCGGGCTGCTGTTTTTGATACCGCTGTTTGCCGACAACAGCTCGCGCTTTGTTCGCTACCACGTCAATCAGGGGTGTGTGCTCTTCCTTTGTGAGGTACTGATCGCGATACTGAGCACCGTGCTGTGGATACTGCCCGGCATCGGTTGGATACTCAGCCTCGCCATAGCTCTTCCACTCTACCTCGTGACGGTCGCGTTTATGGTCGTTGGTATTGTTCACGCTGCCGGCGGCGAGTCGAAAATGCTGCCGATCATAGGCACTATCCAGCTCATAAAGTAATTATAAAGCCCCCGGCAGGGGCACTCTCCCGGGGCTCTGCCCCGGGACCCCGGCAGGGGGGCATCCGCCCGGGGCTCTGCCCCGGACCCCCGGCAGGGGACTTTTGAAAAAGTCCCCTGCACCCCCAAAACTTTTAACAGCTTCGCGCGTATGCGCAAAAACAACGGTCAGGCTGAAGAACGCCGAAAGCGTTCGAGTTCTGGCCGTTTTTTGTTTATGGACTCCACCCCGCAAGATTTGGTACAATAGTGGTATCAA
>CAYXBY010000085.1:0-5639 GCA_964463325.1 uncultured Lachnospiraceae bacterium
GGTTCCTCCCCCGCGGCGTGCTCTTTGGTACTTTCTGTCACGAGACAGAAAGTACCAAAGCATCGGCTTACCGATAAAAATCGGTCAAGCCTGTCACGAGACAGAAAGTACAAAGCATCGGCTTACCGATAAAAATCGGTCAAGCCCGCCCCGAGGCTGCAAGCCTCATGAGCGCCGAAGTACGCAATACTTCACCCCTCACAGCGTGGAAACTATCTCGCATCCGCGCCGCCGCAGCCAACGATAGATCGGCAGTGTGGCCAGCAGCGTGATCAGCACAAAGACAAATACGGCTGCCGCCGGCATCCATGTCAGTCCCGCGCTGACGAGCGCGCAGGCTATCATCGCCCAAACCATGAACACGATCGAAAATACCGTCCCGATCAACATCACCAGCAGCACGTTCATGCCCTGCTTGACCACCGCGGTCTCGTTTACCCAGGTGAGATTCGGCCGCTTGAGGTTGAGCGCCAGACCGACCGTGCACATAAACAGCGCCGTCGCCTGTGGCACAAGCAGCACGGCAAGCGCCAGCGGTAGGTCTGTGCAGCCGGTGACAAACAGCATGCACACCGAGCATGCCAGCGCCGGTACGGAGGTCGTCAGCAGGTGAAATTGCAGCTTGGCGCGTATCATCTGCCAGGGCGAGATGGGCAGCGACTGAAGCAGCCACATGCTCCGCCCCTCAAGCGAGATCGTAGATGCCGGGCAGGTATTCAAGCTGACCAGCAGACAGATAATTGTTGTGAGCAGCACCGGCGGCAGCTGCGGCGCGATGCCGTCTTCGACAGCACCCAGCAGTGAGGCGATCAGGTCGCGCCCCTTGATGGCCAGCGCAACGCAACCGACCGACATCAGCAGCGTGCCCATGTAGCAGTTGAGCATGCAGGTCGCGCTCGAGGCAATGCGCCGCGCCTCGCGAGATAGCAGTGCTACCGATGGACGGCGCAGATGCTGCGACCGTCCGGACGTGCCCTGCACAGCAACGCGCGCAGTCTTGCCTGTTGACGTCGCCAGCTTGAAAAAGCTGCGCGAGAGCAGCAGCCAGACCAGCGCCACCAGCGCCGCTGTACCGACCAGCCAAATGAGCATCGCCAGCGGGTCGCCGAGTCCCAGCCGCCCCAGCAGATAGAGCGGATAGACCATGCCGAGGCTGTCTCCAAGCGTCCCGGCATTGGCGGCGATCTCGTTCAGCAGCGTCGAGGCGTTGAAATATATGTAGTAATACGCCGCGATAAAGGCGATGGAGGCTATGACCGAGATAAGGCTCTTGTGCTTTAGGTGGGCGTTGATCTTGGCGACGACCCAGCCGAGTCCGCAGGACAGCACCAGCACGATGAGCGAGCAAACCACAAACAGCAGCACCCCACCGATCACCACACCCGGCGTGCAGGCGACTGTCACGCAATAGATCACGACACCCGGCACTATCGCCAGTCCCGAGAACATGGCGCCCATGAGATAGACACCGGACAGCCGCATCACGAGTATAGCCGTGACCGGGATGGGCAGCGACAGCAGCAGGTCGTTGTCCTTGGCCTGATAAAGGCTGGCAAAGGTGTTGAAAATGCTGCCGAATGCGCCGAAAGCGATGCCGATCGTTCCGAAAATTGCGAAATAAAGCCAATCGAGTCCGGCGTCGTGCAATATGCTGCCGAGCGCCAGCCCCGCCATACCAAACAGCGCGACACCGACAAATCCCAGCAGCAGCGCGTAAAGCGCGATAAAGGCTATGCTGGAGCTGCGCGGGCGCAGACGCCCTGTCCGCTGGTCGTAGAAAAAGCTGCGATTGAGCTCGTAGAGCTGCTTTTTGATGAGTGTTTTAAGCATGCTCAGTCCTCCAGCTCGAGGAAGACTTGCTCGAGCGATTCATCGCCGCGGACCTCCTCCATCGTGCCGCTGCGAATGAGGCGGCCGCCCTTGATGATGGCGACCTTGTCGCACAGCTTTTCGGCCACCTCCAGCACGTGAGTGGAGAAGAATATCGCGCCGCCGTCGTCGCACAGCTCGCGCATCATGAGCTTGAGCGTGTGCGCGGCATGCGGGTCAAGACCGACAAAGGGCTCATCCATGATTATCAGCCGCGGCTGGTGCAGCCAGGCCGAGATGATGGCCAGCTTTTGCTTCATGCCGTGCGAATAGGCCGAGATGGGCTGCGCGAGGTCGTCGGTCAGCGAAAAGGCGTCGGCGTATTTTGAGATGCGCTCACTACGCTCGGCCGCGCTGACGGCGAATATGTCGGCAATGAAATTGAGGTATTTGATGCCGGTCATGTAGTCGTAGATATCGGGGTTGTCGGGAATGTAGGCCAGCTGACGCTTGCAGGCGATGGGATCGCGCGCGACGGACACGCCGCCGATGGTTATCTCGCCCTCCTCAAACGGCAGTATACCGACGACGGATTTAAGCGTCGTCGTTTTGCCGGCGCCGTTGTGGCCGATGAAGCCGTATATCTCGCCCGGGGCAATGTGCAGCGACAGGTCGTCGACTGCCAGCTTGCCGTCGTAGCGCTTGGTCAGATGTGAAATGTTTAGCATGAGGTGCTCCTTTGCGGTTAATTTGCGTGACATTGTATAGCACGCGCTCTATCACCTCCATTATAGCACCGCCGCGGAGATTTGTCAATAAAAAATCATCCACTACTTGCAACGGTCAAACAAATGTGATACAATATAAGTAATTTCAAGCGACGAGGTGATCGTAATGGATACTGTAAGCTTAACGAGAGTCGCCCCCGTGGTGGGCGAATATGATGTGGTGATTTGCGGCGGTGGCGCGGCTGGACTGATTGCTGCCATTGCGGCGGCTCGCTCGGGGCGGCGAGTGGCGCTGGTCGAGCGGCAGGGCTTCTTCGGCGGAACGGCTATAAGCGGCATTGTGGCACCTATCAGCGGATTTTTCCTCAAGGGGCGGCAGGTCGTCGGTGGCATTCCCTTTGAGATGATCGGGCGCATGGAGGCGCTCGGCGGCGCGCGCATCGAATATCCGCGCGGGCATGTCTCGTTCGACCCCGAGATATACAAGCTGGTGGCGCAGCGTATGCTGCTCGAGGCGGGTGTGGCGCTGTACACCAACAGCTATATCACCGGCTGCACGGTGGAGGCGGGGCACGTCTCCGAGCTTGTGATGGAAAACAAAAACGGCGCCGAGGCGTTGCGCGCGGCCTGCTTTGTCGACGCGACGGGCGACGGCGACCTTTGCCGCATGGCGGGTGTGGAGTTTTTGCCGGTATCCGAGGACGGCCTGCAGCCGCTGTCGATGTGCTTTGTTATCAGCGGGGTCGACCTGACCACGCCGCTGCTGCGCGATTGCATCCACCACGACGGGCATGTTCCGCGCTCGGTCAACGAGGTCATACGCGACATGCTCAGTGAGGCCTATGAGGCCGGTGAGGTGCCGCAGTTTGGCGGGCCTTGGTTCAATTCGCTGGAGAACGGCGACCTGGTGACGGTCAACGTCACGCGCGCGGCGGCAGACGCCTGCAATAACCGCGAGCTGTGCGCGGCTGAGCTACGCCTGCGCGAGGATATGTTCGCACTGTTTAACAAAATGCGTGAGGTCTACCCCGAGTTCAAAAATGGGCGCATCGTTTCGTCGGCAACGGTGGCCGGAGTGCGCGAAACGCGCCGCATTCGTGGCGCACATGTGCTGACCGAGGAGGAATTTTTCAGTGGCGTCGACCAGCCCGATTGCATTGCGCTGGCAGCACATCCGGTCGATATACACAGCATGACGGACGCTTCGCAAAAGCTGACCTCGCTGAGCCGCGCAGGGCAGATCCCCTACGGCAGCCTGGTGTCGCCGCTGTGCGACAACGTGATATGCGCCGGGCGCTGTCTGTCGGCTGAGCCGGTGCCGTTTGCTTCGATACGTGTGCAGGCAACCTGCATGGCGATGGGACAGGCCGCCGGCGTGGCGGCTGACTGCTACGTCGAGGCGCTGCGGGCGGGCAAGAGCGACATCCACATGGCGCGTCCAAATCTCGAGACGCTGCTCGACCGCCTGCACGCTCTGGGCGGCATAACACAGTAAATTAATTATTTATATCCTGGGGGCTTTTGAAAAAGCCCCCCGAGCCCCGCAAAATCTTCAAACAGCTTCGCGGGCAAAGCGAAAGTGCGCCGGCTTGGACGAAAAACGCCGAGCCCGACAGCTTTATCCCCCCACCTTTGTTAAAGTTTTTGCGGATCCTTAAGGTGCTTTTTTCAAAAAGCACCTTAAGTGGGTGCAGGGCAGAGCCCTGAATAAGCCAATTAAAATTATTTGAGGTATACATGATGAAGGATTATGCACAATATGCGGTAGCTCAGACGCTTGAGCTGCTGGCCATCGACAGCCCCAGCGGCTTCACCGCCCGCGCGGCCGAATGGGTGCGCGACGCCTTGACCGCGCTTGGCTTTGAGGCGTGGCTGACGCAAAAGGGCGGTGTCATTGCCGATCTTGGCGGCGGAGACGCTGAAAACGCGCTGCTGCTTGAGGCACACACGGACACGCTGGGCGCCATGGTCGCTGAGATCAAGGGTAACGGTCGTCTGCGCGTCACGCCGCTTGGCGGCATGCGTGCCGAGAACGGCGAGGCCGAGAACGTGCGCATATACACGCGCGGCGGCGCGGTCTACGAGGGGACGCTACAGCTGTGCAATGCGTCGGTGCATGTAAATAAGAATTACGGCAGCGCGGATCGTTCGTTTGACACGACCGAGGTGGTCATTGACCAACCGGTGTCAGGGGCGGCGGATGTTCGCGCACTGGGTATTCGAGTGGGCGACATCGTCTGCTTCGAGCCCCGCGCCCGCGTGACTGAAAGCGGATACATAAAAAGTCGGTTCCTCGACGACAAGCTGTCGGTCGGCATACTGCTTGCGCTGGCCAAGTGCATACGCGACGGCGGCATCACGCCGAAGCGGCGGGTGTACGTGCATGTGACGGTCTACGAGGAGGTGGGTCATGGCGGCTCGGCCTCGGTGCCGGCCGGCGTGACGGAGGCGATAAGCGTAGATATGGGTTGTGTCGGCGACGGTGTCGAGTGCACCGAGCGGCAGGTCTCGATATGCGCGAAGGATTCGGGCGGTCCCTACAGCTATGAGGTCGTGTCGGGGCTGATTGCCGCGGCCGAGGCGACCGGCGCGGATTATGCGGTGGATGTTTATCCGTTTTACGGCTCGGATGTCGAGGCGACGCTGCGCGCGGGCAATGATATTCGTCACGGGCTGATCGGCGCCGGTGTTTACGCCAGCCATGGCTACGAACGCAGCCATGTGGACGGCGTGATGAACACGCTGCTTGTGCTGCAGGGGTATCTGGGAAAGTGAAGCATTGCATGCTTCAGCGCCGGGGTGAGGCTTGCAGCCTCGGGGCGGGCTTGACCGATTTTTATCGGTAAACCGATTCTTTGTACTTTTCTGTCTTCTGACAGAAGAAGTAACCGTTCAGACCGCCAAAGGCGGTCTGAACCCAAAGAACACGCCGGTGCTGCGGAGCCCCAACCACCTCCGCGTCACTGCGACCGGCGTTTATCATGCCGCAAATGAGAATTGAACAAAAATTGCCGTGGGCGTCAGCTCACGGCAATTCTCATTTGCGTCACCGGCTGTCGGAGGGTTCGGCCCCATCCTTTGGGGCCGATGATGTCAAAAAGC
>CAYXBY010000086.1:0-5561 GCA_964463325.1 uncultured Lachnospiraceae bacterium
GCCACCTTGCCAAGGTGGAGGTGGCGGGTTCGAGCCCCGTAATCCGCTCCAAATTTGAAAAGCATTGAGCCGCAAGGAGATTTGTGAATTTCCTTGCGGCTCAATGCTTTTTTGTGTCTTTGCGAAAATATGTTTTTGACTGATTATTATCATTTTTGGATGGTAAAAATCAAAAATGGGAGCGCGATGCATACATATTTGCATACATGACACAGCCAGTGCTGCGGGCTGACGATGACATTTGACGATAACAGAGGCGAAAACAAGGTCATTCTTGCTGGTGACGAGAAGACTGTTTACAGCGTGCTGGCGGAATATCATACGGCGAGCCCGGCGCGGCATTCCCCGGCGCAGGAGTGACGTCTTGTGAAATAAATAAGCTCCCCCGACGCAACGCGTCGGGGGAGCTGCTATTATGTCAGCTCTGTGCCTGGATCTTCTGGAAGGACTCGATGATAGTGTCGAGCTGCTTGGGAAGCGTCTTCTTGAGAGATCTTGCCTGGGATGCCCAGCTGTTGCCGGTGGTGGCGCACTTGGAGGGAATCTCAGAAATGTACGGGCCCAGTGTGCTGGAGTACAGACGACCCTGGTCGTAGGACTGGGTGTCACGCAGGATGTCAAACATCTTTGCGGCGGTATCCAGCTTGGAGTACTTGTACTTCATGTTGGTCTCGAACAGTGCGGGAGAGGTTCTGCGGTAAGCCTCGCTGCCCCAGCACTCGAGGACGGCGGTCATCATGGACTGCTCGGTGCAGTCGGTCATGATGCTGTAAAGCGTGAAGGGGTTGCCGACAACGGTTATGTAATCGTCCTGACCCTCATCGTAAAGAGGAGTCGGAACGAGACCGTATGTCCACTCAACGGCGTTCAGACCGGAGTTGTGCTTGTTATCAGCCATGTAAACACGGTTCTGGATGAACAGGCAGTTGCCGTTTACGAACGGAACCTGCCAGCCGCTGACAGCAGCGCCGTTACGGCTGATGTAGCAGGAGTCGGTGGTCATCCACTTACCCAGCTTATCAACCAGAGAGACGGTCTTCTCGCTGTAGTAATCGTCGGAGATCTTGAGCAGGCTGCCGTCATCTGTGCGCTCGACCAGCTTGAGGCCGGAGCCGGTGTAGAAGGCGTCAGCGCCGTAGTAAATTGTAGCAAAGCCGTACTGGTCATCATCGGACAGCTTGGCGTTCTGATCGAGGTCAGCGTACTGGTCGCTGGTCATTTCGATCAGCTTGTCGATGGTCCAGGTGTGGTTCTCGACATACTCGGTAGGATCAGTCAGACCGAGGTCGAGCAGCTTGGTCTGATTGTAGTAGAGAGTGTACATGAAGTGCATGGTGTTGACGGATGCGTCGCCGGAGACGTAGTAGAGCGCGTCGCCGACACCGACAGTGTCAACCAGTGCAGCAGGCCACCAGGGCATTTCAAGGTCAAGATAGCTGTCCTCGACAGAGTTGAGATCTGCCAGGAAGCCCTTGTAAGCCAGCTGACCCGCAGTACGCGAGTAGGTTGCAATAATGTCGTAGGTCTTGTCGCCAGCCTGGAAGCTGTTGTTGACAAACTGTACGAAGTTATTGACGTTGCTGGAGTTACCCTTCTGTTCCTCGAATGCAAGACGAACGCCCAGGCGCTCCTCGATGGCGAGGTTACGCTCCCAAATGGCGTCCAGAATGTTGTCACCGGAGATGCCCTCGCTGGTGAACTCGTCACGCTCGGCGTTCCAGTGCAGAACCATTACCTCAGCGTTCTTGTAGTTAATCGAGTCGGGCAGGTTGTCCTTGATAAAGCCGTTCTCATCAAGATTGGAATCAACGTTGTCACCGGTGGGGTCGTTGTTGCCTTGGTTGCCCTGCTGCTGATCGGACGTGGTTGTGTCCGTGGAATCGTCGCTGGGATTGGCGCAGGCAATCACCATTGCGCTGATCATGAGAAGAGCCAGCACAAGTGTCATTATACGGGTGAATAATTTCATAACCGTATTCAAATCCTCCTTTTTATTATTTTGAGTATTAGCGTTAATATTATAACAAATATTTTTGCGGTTGTCAATGATTTTTTGTTGATTTTTTGTGGAGGTGATGAAGTATTGCATGCTTTCGCCATTTCTTTCGCCCGGGGCGTGGGGGAGGAGAGTCAGGCGGCGGCCGATGATCTGTTCAAGCTTGCGGTGCGCAGCTCCGTCAAAGCTCCACCAGCCGCAGCCCCTGCCGCAGTGCATACATTACTGTAAACACAGTGCCGCCGTGCGAGCGTCGGCAATAGCTGACGCAGACCTCGCTGCCGTTGACCATTTGCCGGTTACGCTCCAGCATGCACTGGCTGCTGTAGGTGTCGCTGACATAGTGCACAAAATCGCAGCTTGACAATATATGGTTGTAATAATCTTTATCACGATACGACCAGCCGCGTGTCTGATCGCGGCAGGGCAGAAATAGCTCCAGTCGCAGTCCGAGCTCGTCGCGCAGCTCAAGCACACACAGGGCCGCCAGGGTGTCAAACCCGCGGGCACCGCCGGCGCGAAATGTCAATATGCCCTCGCCGGCCAGGCTGCGTATAGTTTGTCGAACATTAGCGACCAGCTGATCAGCTTCATCGTGCGGTATGTCGCGATGGCCGGTAAAACAACAAATACGTGAATCGTTCATGACAGTCTCCTTATGGTCAGCTACATTGCTTACTATTATATCATATATTTTGCCGTTTGTGCCCACTTTGTGAATTAATTTTTAAAAAAAGTATGCGTCATACCCCGACAGGACTCACGCCGCGCTGCTATTTCCGCTGTTTTCCTGCCGCGCGACACGTCACAGTTGGCGGGATGGTGCCATTTCATGACATTTGAAGCAACGAGCCGCCTCAAAACGTCAGCCCGCCTTCGACTGCATTTGCGCCGCCGATGTAGTATTATTTTGATACTAAACGTCAATGTGGCGCGGGGCGCCCGAGGAGGAACAAAAATGCAGGACACACAAAATGATCACACCATGAGCCGATTATCAGCAGAGGTCGGTGGAGAAGTCGTCGCGTCGGCCGCTGAACAAAAAAGGCGTCGACTGCTGCGTCGTGCCGTGCGCGGAACGCTCTATGTCATGCTTGGCTGGGTGCTTGGCGGCTGCCGGATGGCCTTTGGTACATATCCGCTTGGCGTGGCGGCCGTCTGCGCGGTGCCCGGCGGCGGGATCGCTGTCGTGATCGGCGCTGTCGCGTCGGCATTTGCGCTGACCGATCGCGGCGGGCTGCTGACGGGTGCATATCTTATTGCGCTGGCGCTGCGCCTACTGACGCGTCTGCTGCTTGACCGCGTCTCCATACCTGAGGACGCCACGCCGACTGAGCGCATGCGTATTTTTGCCGTGTCGGCGCTCGGCGAGAGCTGGCAGCTGCGCATGACGGCGGGCGCGGTATGCGGCTTTTTGGTCAGCCTTTTCGGCCTTATAGGCGGTGGATTCCATTATTATGATCTGTTTGGCGCCGTTTTCTCGATACTTTTCACGCCGGCAGCTGTTCTTGCCATGTGTTATAGCCTTGACGGCAGTGGATGGCGGCGTTCACTCGGGTGCGGGGCGCTTATGTGCGCGCTTACATTTTCACTGCGCACTATGGCGGTGTTTGGCGTTTCGGTGGCGGTGTTTGGGCTGTTTTTTGCTGTACTGTATATCAGCGCACGGCGCGGAACGGTGCACGGCGCGGCGATCGGGCTGGCCTGTGGGGTGGTCTTTGACCCCGTCTGTGCACCGATATTCGTGCTGGCGGCCATAATTCATGGACTGCTGGGACCGCTCTCAACGCTGCTGTCTGTCGGCACGGCGCTCGGTGCGGCGCTGCTGTGGGGGCTGTATATGAACGGTCTGTCGGCGCTGACGCAGCTGTTGCCCGGGTTGGTGCTGGCCGCCTCGGCCTATTGCGGCGCGTCGCGAGTCGGCTGGCTTGAGCGCGGAGAGACTTTTTGGCTTGACGCGGATGGCACCGACGCGTCGGACGAGGCGTTGGCACCGCATATGACGGTGCTGGACGGCTCTGCGGTGCGCCTTGGCGAGAGTGAGGCTCGCCTGCGCAACATGTCGGCGGCGTTTGAGTCGCTGTCACGTGTGTTTTACGAGCTCAGCGACCGCGTCCGCCGCCCGGGACGGCTTGATCTCGGCCGGGTATGCGATAGCGTGCTTGACCGTCACTGCCCGGGTTGCCCGAGGCGGGAGCTGTGCTGGGGCATCGAATACGGACTCAGTCTTGAGCTGGTGGCACAGCTGGCGGCCGCGCTGAGTGATCACGGTCACGTCACCCCTGAGCAGCTGGCGCCGCGCCTGCGGACGCGCTGCCGCGATATCGAGGTCATCTGCCGCGAGGCCAATACCGAGGTGGGACAGCTGACCGAGGCGGCACTGCGCAGCGAGAAGCTGGGGCTGTTTGCGTTAGATTATGAGGCCATGTCGCGGCTGCTGTGCGAGGCGGTCGAGGAGCAGCGGCAGGAATACAGCCACGCCGGGCAGCTGACAGTGGCGGTCAGTCGGGCCTTGGAGGCGATGGGACTGTCGGGCGAGCTGATGGTGTATGGCGGGCGGCGGCGCGTCATAAGGCTGGGGCTCGCCGTCGAGCGGGCGCACCTCGACGGCGGACAGTTGCGGCGGTGTCTTGAGGCGGCGGTGGGCTGTCGATTGGAGGAGCCGGTGTTTGAGGTGTCGGACGGTCGCGTCACGGCCACGCTGACGACGCGCCGCTGCTGTTCCGTCGCGCGAGTGGGACTATGCGTGTCGGCCGAGGAGGGTTCCCCCTGCGGTGACAGCATGTGCATGTTTGAGGACGGCCGCGATCGTTTTTATGCGCTGCTGAGCGATGGCATGGGCAGTGGCAGCGAGGCAGCATTTTGTTCGGGGCTGGTTACGACGTTTCTCGAGCGCATGCTGGCGGCGGGCAATGGGGTTGAGACCTCGTTGCGCATGCTCAACAGCGTGCTGCGCTCCAAGGGCGGCGGCTGGAGCGCCGAATGCTCAGCGACGGTCGATCTGTTGACGCTGGATCTTTTGAATGGGCGTGCGTCGGTCATCAAAAGCGGCGCGGCGCCGACATATGTGCGGCGGGGCGGCGACGTATTTCGGCTGGGCGCCGAGACGGTGCCGCTGGGTATTCTCGGTGCGCTGGACGCGCGGCGGACGAGCCTTGAGCTGGTGTGTGGTGATGTGGTGATAATGGTCAGTGACGGCGTCAGCGATGCAGCCGTGCCGCAGGGCAGAGCCGCGACGGACGAGGACATTGGCGCTTCGTCTGAATGGCTGGAGGATGTGCTCAGCCTCGAGTGGGACGACGATCTTGAGGTCATGGCGCGGCGCATTGTCGGGCGGGCGCAGAGTGTTGTGGGCAATCATGGCGGCAGCTGCGATGACCTGTCGGTGCTGCTGGTGAGGGTGGAGGAATATGGGGGGTGAAGTATTGCATACTTCGGCGCTCATAAGGTGACCGTACCTCGGTGTGGGGTGAGGCTTGCAGCCTCGGGGCTGGGTTGACCGATTGTCAGCGGTAAGCCGATGCTTTGTACTTTCTGTCTCGTGACAGAGAAGTAACCGTTCAGA
>CAYXBY010000087.1:0-5114 GCA_964463325.1 uncultured Lachnospiraceae bacterium
TGCCCTGGTTGGTGCGCTTGAACTTGAGCAGCTCGTAGGCGTCCTTCTGACCGTCATCGCGGACGATGACTATCTTGTTAGCCTCGACATGCTCGACGCGGCCGGCCTCGCGGGCAACGATAACGACGCCCGAGTCGACGGCTGCCTTGTATTCCATACCTGTGCCGACGATAGGCGAATCCGTCACCATCAGCGGCACTGCCTGCTTCTGCATGTTGGAGCCCATCAGAGCACGCGAGTTATCGTCGTTCTCAAGGAAGGGGATCATGGCCGTCGCCACCGACACCACCATCTTAGGCGAAACATCGATGTAGTCGACCTTTGCGGGGTCTATCTCAATAAATTCAGTCTTATCTCTTGCAGTAACACGGTTGGAGAGGAAGACGCCATTCTCGTCGAGCGGCTCGTTGGCCTGCGCGATGATGTAGTTATCCTCAACATCAGCGGTCATATAACGTATCTCGTCGGTGACGCGGCTGATGACGGTGCCATCCTCGGCAGTCTCATGCACGACGCGACGATAGGGCGCCTCGATAAAGCCGTAATCGTTGATGTGTGCATATGTTGCAAGGTAGGAGATCAGACCGATGTTAGGTCCTTCAGGCGTCTCGATGGGGCACATGCGGCCGTAATGCGTGTAGTGAACGTCACGAACGTCAAACGACGCGCGGTCACGCGACAGACCGCCGGGACCCAGCGCCGAGAGACGGCGCTTATGCGTCAGCTCGGCCAGCGGGTTGGCCTGATCCATAAACTGCGACAGCTGCGAGGAGCCGAAGAACTCACGAATAACGGTCACAACAGGGCGAATGTTGATAAGCGACTGCGGGGTGATCTTTTCGTTGTCCTGCGAGCTCAGCGTGGTCATTCTTTCCTTGATGATCTTGTCCATTCTCGAGAAGCCGATGCGCATCTGGTTTTGAAGCTGCTCACCGACGGAGCGGATGCGGCGGTTGCCGAGGTGGTCGATATCGTCAAAGCTGCCGACCTCGTTGGTCAGATTTATAAGGTAGCCAATGGACGCAAAAATATCGTCCTTGGTAATATGCTTGGGGCAGAGCTCGGCAATGCGCTCGCGTGCCATAGCCTTGATGGCATCGACATCGCCGCCGCAGGCCTCGGCGATCTCAAGCAGCACCGGAATGCGCGCCTTTTCGTTGACGCCGCAGTCCTTGAGGTCGAAGCCGAGGATGTACTCGGGCTCGATGGTGTTGTTGGAGAACACCTTGACGACCTGATGGTTGTCAAGCTCGATATAAACGACATTCACCGCGTTGTGGGCGATGGTGTCTGCCATTTCGGGGGTGATAACGCTTCCCTTTTCGCACAGCAGCTCGCCTGTCAGCGGGCTGACGACGTCCTCCGCCAGCACACGATTGCGGATACGGGGCTGCAGCGCCATCTTTTTGTCAAACTTATACCGACCCACGGGAGCTATGTCATAGCGGCGGGGGTCAAAGAAGAAGTTATTAATAAGTGTAACGGCGGCGTCCTCCTGAGCCGGCTCACCGGGACGCAGCTTTTTGAATATTTCCTTGAGTGCCTCGACTCTCAGCGTCGTGGGGGTAGAGCTCTGAGCAACAAAGGTAGCCGTCTCATCCTTCTCGAAGGTGGAAAGCAGCACCTTTTCGTTACCGAACATCTCAAGTATGTCCTCATCCGTCTCGATGCCCAGCGCACGGATAAACATGGTTATCGGCAGCTTGCGGTTCTTATCTATGCGGACATAAATGACGCCGTTGATATCGGTCTCGTATTCGAGCCAGGCGCCGCGGTAGGGTATGACTGTGGCGGCATACGTTCTCTTACCCGATTTGTCCATCTCGGTAGCATAATACATACCGGGGGAACGGATTATCTGAGAAACGATGACGCGCTCGGCGCCGTTGATGACAAACGTGCCGTTGTCGGTCATAAGCGGGAACTCGCCCATAAAGACGTCGTTCTGCTTTACCTCGCCCGTCTGCTTGTTGGAAAGACGCACATTCACCTTGAGAGGGGCGGCGTAGTTAACGTCTCTCTCCTTGCATTCCTCCACAGGGTATTTGGGCTTTGAGTCAAGCGAGAAGGAAACGAACTCGATTGACAGATTGCCCGAATAGTCTGTTATCGGGGAGACGTCGCGCAGCACCTCCATAAGTCCCTCCTCGAGGAACCATTTGTAGGACTTTGTCTGGATCTCCACCAGATTCGGGAGCTCAAGGGTGGAACGAGTCTTGGAAAAGCTCATTCTTGTGTTCTTACCAAGCTTCTGCTCTTTTACATTGACCATTAAATCAATCACTCCATTCAATGTATTAGTCGTGCCTCGCGGGGCACGTTTCGGAAGTGCAGTGTGTGCTTTTCAGCTTTTAATGCCGGACTTTTCCGGCCGTCCGGCAAATAATGGAATACGCTCAAATATACATTCTGAGCGATTATAATGCAGTTTATTATTATACATCAATATTTTGCGTCTGTCAAGCCCTCGTGGGGATATTTTTTTGCTTTTTCGAAAAATATACGTCATTTTACGTCAGAATAAAGAAAAAGGCCCCATTGGGGGGCTTTTCTACCGCGTGTCGGCGCTTCAGTTGGCCGGCAGCTTGTACACACTCGGAGCAAGATGCCATCGAGCAGCATTTCGAGCCTGTCGCCATCATCATGAATATCGCGCACCAATAGCACCGTTATTCTTCCACCTTGATTGCCGCCGGACTAATCCGCCAGCGCGGTCTCACGCTTGATGCTAAGCACAGCTGCATCCTGCCTCGGCGCATCGATCACAAGCTGCGTCGTACCGCCGGACTCATACAGCAGCTTAAGCAGCAGGCTCTGCTCCTCGGAAAGCCGTTTGCATATCTCAATATACTCCGGCGGAAGATCCTCCGTGCTGAAGGATGGACACGCCAGCACAAGGTGGTGAGAGGAGGAGCTTTGACGCATCAGTATGCGATCCACGCCACATAGCCGCAGTGCCATAAAGCTCAAAAGCAGCCAAACCGAAAGCCCGGCTGCCCAAGACTGCGGTTCAGCCGTCGGTGACAGCCTGCACACGACAGCAGCCGACTGCCTCACCACTCGTCGCGGTATGCCGATGTCCAGCCCCACCAGCTGCGCCACGGCGTTAGCCAGCATGCGCACATCCATCATCTGAGACATTGTCATTCCATATATTATAAGCGCCCGCCTGACAGTATCGCTGCAACCGTCGTCGGGCTCATCCCCATCGGCTGCACAATCGTCCGGCTGCGGCGCGGTATCTTTTTCACAAGCAACGTCGCCGGGCCACCAATATTCGTCCTCGGCGCCTGCGCTGATGTCCATCAGTAAGCAATCCTGCTCTGCCAAAATGTTGCAGGCCAGCTCCGGGCAGCTGGCCTCGACCGGCGTGCCGCCGCAATACCACTGCTCAGCCAGCTGATCCGGCTCAATATCGTCCGACAGCAGCGCATGCATGCCACTAAAGCCGTTCATGCCGCAAAACAGCACGCTGCGGCTCTTTTCCATGGGTGGCATTGCAGGCAGATATGCACCAACGCGATTGGAGGCGCGAGCAAGCCTGAGCACCTGTTCGGCCGCGGGGCATAGGTTGTCGAGCCGTCTCACTGTCCTGCGGTGCGGATAATCAATCAAAACGCGACCATATTGATCAAATATTATGATCTGCAACGCCTGTCCGCCCGGCATTCCGACTGCCATATTCCCCGTCTCCTCTGCTCATATTTCAGACACAGTGCCTCGCCGACGTCAATTTATACGGTATCAAGCCATTTACCACAGCCGGCGCCGACGATACATGTCCGGATATTTATTATACGCAAGCGGCGAGCGATTGTCAAGAGGGGGGCGAATAATTGTGCAGATGGCGGGCTACTTGCGCGCTTTTGGCATGCCGACGGCGCGGAATTTGTATCGCTGAGCAAACATTGCATATTTTTTTTAAAAAGGACTTGACTTTTTACAAAGCCTGTGGTATAATGATCGGGCGAAATTAAGAAACCGCATTTATCTGGGTGTGGCGCAGTTGGTAGCGCGCTACCTTGGGGTGGTAGAGGCCGCAAGTTCAAGTCTTGTCACTCAGACCAGAAAAAGCAGGATAAACCTCGTGTTTGTCCTGCTTTTTCTTATTTAAATGCAAAATTTTGAAGTTGTGTCCGAGAACACGCCCTGTGCCAAAGGCACAGAGGGGTGGTCGGGGTTCCCCGAAGCGAGCCCGCGAGCTTTGGGAGTTCCCGGTAGTGCGCCGCAAGTTCAAGTCTTGTCACTCAGACCAGCATTTTTAACGAAATGCACAAAAAAACGAGCTAAATCGAAAGATTTTGGCTCGTTTTTTGTTTATTCTGCCGTTTCTCGTCCGCCTCTATCGCTTTCCGTCTGAGACACTGAATCTTAGTGCAAAAAATATGCACCAAATCGGTGCATATTCACGATTAAACAGTTCATAGTTATTTCGAAAGCTTTTCTCGCAATTCGAAAAAATGGGCTAAAAACGCAAGATATCCCCCCATTTCACGAGATATTGCTCGGTTTTACCTTAACTCTCATTTTTGGGGTGGCAGTGGTCTGGCGTTTCATCAGCGTTTGAGTCCCTTATAAAATTACACCACTCTCAAACCTTCTGCCCAATCTGGTTAACGAGATCCATGTTTGAGTCCCTTATAAAATTACACCACTCTCAAACGCGATAATAATAGCGGCGGCGGCGACAAATGTTTGAGTCCCTTATAAAATTACACCACTCTCAAACAGGCAGTGGCAAGTGGCGCATGAGATGGGGGTTTGAGTCCCTTATAAAATTACACCACTCTCAAACCGAGCTTATTACATAGACATAGAAGTGCAAGTTTGAGTCCCTTATAAAATTACACCACTCTCAAACTCTACCACCGTCATCCGTGTCGAACACGAAGTTTGAGTCCCTTATAAAATTACACCACTCTCAAACCTCAAATCTCAAATCATCATTTGAAAAACGATACTACGGATCGCCGAGGCGGCGGTGAAGGGACGTGTTATGATGATATTATATCACACAAACCCACAAAAATCAAGTTAAAATTCGCACAAGTCGGCATCTATTGTATATCTTTTTGTGTTTTTAAGCTTGGCTTGGGCGCTACCCTCAAGCAACA
>CAYXBY010000088.1:0-4873 GCA_964463325.1 uncultured Lachnospiraceae bacterium
GGGCAAGGATCTTACCTATTTTGATCCCGAGACCAACGAGCGCTATATCCCCTACGTCATCGAGCCGTCGCTGGGTGTCGAGCGCAGCGTGCTGGCCGTGCTGTGCGACGCATATGACGAGCAGGTCATTGATGCCGAAAAGAACGACGTTCGTACCGTGCTGCACCTGCATCCCTTCCTGGCGCCCGTCAAGGCCGCCGTGCTGCCGCTGTCCAAAAAGCTTTCCGACAAGGCGATGGAGATATTCGAGAGCCTTTCGGGTGAGTTCAACCTCGACTTTGACGACGCCGGCTCCATCGGTAAGAGATATCGCCGCCAGGACGAGATCGGTACTCCCATCTGCATCACCTACGACTTCGAGTCCGTCGAGGACGGCTGCGTGACCGTCCGTGACCGCGACACCATGGAGCAGGAGCGCATACCCGTCTCCGCACTGCGCGAGTACATCGAAAACAAGATCAAATTTTAATTGTATGTACACACCAAGGGATCTTTTTGAAAAAGGTCCCTTGGCCCCCCAAAAAAGCTTTCAAACCATTAAGAAAAAAGAAATCCGGTTAGGTTTGAGAATGTCTAAGACGTTCTTCATCCTAACCGGTATTTTTGCGCTCCCCCACGCGAAGCTGCTTAAAGGCTTTGGGGGGCAGTGGACTTTTTCAAAAGTCCACTGCCGGGGTCCCGGGGCAGTGACTCGGGTTAAAATCTTTGAGTAATGTTTTCGTATGTCAGACCGTACTTTTCGGCGATATCGCGGGCATAACTCTTGCCGTCGGGACGGGCGCGATAGATCTTGAAGGAGCGGCGTCCCTCGCCCTCGATGCCGGCGACCAGCGAATCTATATACCCACCGCCGTCGGCCTGCGCGCGGGCGTTGATGTCGTCCAACCGCGAGGCCAGTTCGTGCAGGTGCGTCGCAAACAGGCAGCGGCAGCCTATGCGACTGAAGGCCGTCAGCACCTCGGCAGCAATATACGAGCCCTCGTATGCGCCGGTCGACGAGAAGGATTCGTCAAGCAGCGCCAGGCTGAAGGGCGTAATGAGATCGAACATGTCGCGCATGCGGGCACATTCCTCGCCGAGACGGCCCTTATCTATGGTGTCGTCGGCGCCGGTGGTGAAATGCGTGAATATGGCGTCGACCGGGCTGATGCGCGCCGTCTCGGCCGGGACGTACATGCCCAGCTGCATCATAGCCTGCGCCTGCCCGACCGCACAGGTGATGACGCTCTTACCGCCGCGGTTGGGTCCGGTCAGCACATAGACGCGGGCGCGGTCGTCAAAGCTTATGTCGTTGTCGACTATCTCACCCTCGATCTTGAGCGCGACGCGGGTGTTGTAAAGGTGTGTCGCCACAAAAACGCGCTCGCCCGCCGGTGCGATGTCGGGAATGGAGAGTCGGCAGCCGCGCTCCAGCAGCCGCTGCTGAAATTCGGTTCCCTTGACGAAAAATTCTATCTCGGGCATGAGATTGAGCAGAAAATCGGTGTTGTCCAGCACATATTGCTGCACTATCTTCTTCCAGGAGTGCAGCGACGACTTGTAGACCTCGTTTATGGCCGAATTAAAGGCCAGAGACAGCGCCATTTTCTGATTGTCAGACTGCTTTTTGCCAAATGGAACGAGATTTGCGATGCAGGTGTATTCGTCGTCCTTGAAATTGAGGCGGAGTATCTTTTCAAGCACGTCGCCCGAGCGGAAGGGCTCAGGGTTGATGGACAGCACACCCGCCGTTGAGGGGCGCAGCTGCGCGTCGAGATTGACGCCGATGGTCACGCTCTTGATGTCGCGCACACGCGCTGTCAGCGCGTTGAGCTTTTCATTGAGCTCGCGGTAATAATCGCTCTCCGCCAGCTCGATTATGCGGTCGGCCAGCGCGATAAAGGCGCGGCTCTTGAGCTTGGAGCGCACCTGCGCAAAGCCCGAATGCAGCACCTCGATGCTGGAGATGTACAGCTCTATCTCGGTGAGGCTGGAGAGGTAGGAGGCGGTGTCGCCGCTGTCGGCGTCCAGCCGGCGCAGCTCAAGAATGTCGCTGAGAATGGGGATCAGCCGCGCCAGCGTTTTGGAGATGATGGGGCAGTCCAGCATATCCTGGAAGGCCTCCATACGGTAGCGCATGACGGCGGGATCGGTGGTGAAATAGTCCGAGAGGCGGGTGTTTTTGAGGTCAAACACCTCAAGCAGCCCAAGCTCCTCCAGCACGAACATATCTATATTCGGCACGGCTTCGCCGGTCGAGTGCGCCCGCTGAGTCTCGATATCGGGGTACAGCAGGCTGAAATTTGTGAGATCCATTTTTAGGTGCCTTTCTTTGATCTGTGATTATTCGTCATCGCTGTCGGGCTTTGGAGCGCCGCCGTCTGACAGCTCCTCGTCGGTCGAAAGTCCCGAGAGCGGGTTTTTCTCCATGGCCTCGGACATGGCAGCGTTGCTGACGTGGGTGTATATCTGCGTGGTGTTGAGCTGCTCGTGGCCGAGAATGTCCTTGAGCACGCGGACGTCCACCTCGCCGGACTGATACATCAGTGTGGCGGCGGTGTGGCGCAGCTTGTGCACTGAGTAGTGCTTGGCGGACAGTCCTGCCTCGCCGAGATGCTTGTAGACCAGCCACTGCACCGTTTTGACGCTGATACGCTGGTGCCGGCTGCTCAAAAACAGTGCGCGCTCGTCGGGACATTCGACCGCGCCCTCGGCTAAGCGCGTGTTGAGGTATTCGGCCAGTGCGCTGCGGCAGGCCGAGTTGAGATATATTACGCGCTCCTTGTTGCCCTTGCCGACGACGCGCATTGAGCGCAGCTCGCGGTCGAGGTCGTTGAGGTTGATGCCGACCAGCTCTGAGACACGCATGCCGCAGTTGAGAAACAGCGTTACGATGGTGTAATCGCGCAGGCGATTTTTGTTTTCGGTGTCGTTTTTGATGGCCTCGAGCAGCAGCAGCGATTCCTCGAGCGACAGAAATTTTGGCAGTGTCTTTTTAGGCTTTGGTGACTCAATATTGGCGGCGGGGTTGTCAAAATCCATGCCGCGCTTGACGATCATGTACTTATAAAGTGCCTTGATTGCCGACAGCTTTCGCGCCTTGGCGGCCCACATATTCTGGCGCACCGTGCCGGTGTACATAAGGAAATCGTATATTTCGGTCGTTTTGATCGACTGATACAGCTCGGGGGTGACGTCGAGGATGCTCAGCTCATCGAAGGCCTCGTCGTCGGGTGACATGCCGCTGCGGCGGGCAATGATATAGCGCGTGAAGGTGCGCAGATCGAGCAGATATTCGTTAACAGTTTTGCGCGAGCAGCCCTGTATTGCCAGCTTGTACGAGGCAAATTCGTTTAACAGCTCCGGTAGCTCGGCGCTCCCGATAAGCTCCGCCATTTTATCACATCCTTCAGCTTTCACAATTATACATTATAATTATACACGATGTGCCGACGCTTGTCAACCACGCGCGGGGCAAATAATTGACATTTCACGAGTCTGCTATTGCAAAAATGTGATTTATAGTGTATAATTGAAGTGAAATACAATGAAACGGAGAAGTACGGTTCTTAAATGAAAAAGTTTTTTGTTAATTACTCGTTTTATTCAGTTAAGATGTTTCTTTGTCAGTTTGCCGTCTCACTCTTTGGTCTTACACTGTCCGGTGTGTTCAGCCGCGCCGAATCGACGACAGGGCAACTGGTGTCCAGCATATGCTCGGTCGTGTTTTACCTGTTTTTGATCTACTACATGACATGGGAGCTGGGCTATAGCGACAAGCTGGCTGAGGGGCATGGGCATATTGTCACGCATCCGCTGATGGGGCTTTTTATCTCGCTGCTGGCCAATTCGCTCAATTTTATTTTCGCGGTGCTGATACTTTTGGGCGTCGGAGTGGGCGCGTTCGGCATTATAATTGAGGGCATGTACGCCGGGATAATTATCACCGTCGCTGGCGGCGGTGTGGCGCCAAGCTGGCTGTATTTTGCCATAATCGCGCCCGCGCTGATAGTTTCGACGGTCAGCTATTACCTTGGCCTGCATGACATTTGCTTTACTCCGCTTTTCCGCGCCAAGTGCCCGGAGCGGCCTGACAAAAAGGAGAGGAAAAAGAAATAATGTACGACTTTATTATTTACGATTTCGATGGCACGCTGTCGGACAGTTACCCGGTCTACACCGACGCGCTGATGCAGCTGCTGGAAAAATACGGACTTTCGGCGGAGCGCGAGACATGCTATGCGCTGCTTAAGGTATCGGTTGGGCATGCGCTGCGAGCGTTTGATTTTGGACAGCCGATGACCGAGCTGTCGCGCGAGTTTAATCATATTTATCATGAGTTAGCGCGGAGCAGCATGCGAGCCTTCCCGGGCGCTGCGGACATACTGCGGTATGCGGTCGAGCGCGGCAAAAAGAACTATATTTACACTCACACCGGCAAGTTTGCGTTTGAAATGATGGACAAAATGCAGCTGAGCGGGTACGTTGACTATGTTCTGGATGCCTCGGCGGGCTATCCGCGCAAGCCGGCTCCGGACGCGTTATATTTTCTGTTTGAGCATTGCGGCATTGATCCCGAGCGCGCGATAATTATCGGCGACCGCGACATTGATGTCGAGGCGGGGCACAATGCAGGCATTCGCGGCTGCCTGATCGACCCCGGGCACTACTACCCGGATTTCAAGGCGGAGTACCGCATTGACGATCTGGCGGAGCTGCGTGGGATTTTATGAGGCGCTGCGCGCCTCGGTGCGCTTTTGCGGCAGCGGCCGCTGCTCTTTTTGAAGTACTGCGTACTTCGGCGTGGGGCGCCCCCCCCCCCCCCCACCCCCCCGCGCGGGGGGGGTTTTTTTTTTTTTGTGTGGGGGGGGGGGGGGGGGGGGGCCGGGCGGGG
>CAYXBY010000089.1:0-1628 GCA_964463325.1 uncultured Lachnospiraceae bacterium
TGTGTTGTTCAATTTTCAATGATCCAATGCCGTGCCACAGCTCTCGCTTCGCACGGCTCGCAATCAACCCTCTTGAGGTGACAGCTCGACTATTATATCACACCACCACACCTTTGTCAAGGGGTTTTTGCAAAGTTTTTTAATTTTTTTCGAGTTTTTTCTCGCGCCGCCACGAAAACCAGGCTAAAATCCCACGCTCTCCCGACGGCTCAGTTATAATACCACTTTGTTGTGCCTTTGTCAAGGGGTTTTTGAAATTTTGTCGAGCAAAATTGCAAAAAATTTTGGCCGCGACTTGATTTGTGGGCGCGGTTGCGCTATAATATATCTGATCAACGATCGCGCGGCGGTGTCGCATCTGCGTCCCGCGCCGAAAGGAGTTTGAATAAATGGAAAAACGTATACTTGTGGTCAGCTCAGCCAACATGGATTTTGTGATGAACATGCACGCGCTGCCCTCCGCAGGGCAGACGGTCATCGACTACGGCAGCTACAGCTTTGTGGCCGGCGGCAAGGGCGGCAATTCGGCCGTGGCCATCCGTCGCCTTGGCGGCGACTGCGTCTTTTGCGCGCGGCTGGGTCAGGACGCCAACGGTGACATACTGAGCGCCCTATATAATAAGGAAGGAATCGACACGAGATTTATCGTTCGCGACCGCGAAGCGCCTACCGGGCTGGCGGCCATTATGGTGGAGCAAAACGGTGTCAACCGCATTGTCGTCTACCCCGGCGCCAACGTGCGCATAACGCCCGACGACATCGACAACGCCATGACCTGCTATCCCGACGCGCTATTTATGCAGCTGGAGATCGATCCCGAGGCCATTATCTACGCCGCCGGCGCAGCTGCGCGGCAGGGTGTGCCGATATTTATCGACGCCGGACCGGCTTCAAAGTCCTTCCCGCTTGATCGCCTGCCGCCGCTTGAGGTTTTCTCGCCCAACGAGACCGAGACCGAGCTGTTTACCGGCATTGCGCCGAGCACGCCTGACAGCTGTCTGCGGGCGGCCATTGCGCTGTCCAAGCTGGTCAACGCGCACTACTACGTGCTCAAGCTGGGCGGGCGCGGCGTCTATATCTACGACGGGCTCTACTACCACTGTCTCCCCGCCTACGACACAAAGGTCGTCGACACGACGGCCGCCGGCGACGCCTTTACTGCCGCCTTTACGCTGGAATATCTGCGCTCAGGCGACGTTGAGCGCGCCGGAAAGTATGGAAATCTGGTGGGCAGTCTGACTGTCAGCCGTGCGGGCGCCTATACCTCGCTGCCGACCGCCGCCGAGGTTGACGACCTCATGCAGCGCCGCGGGATTAAGATTTGAGGGATTTATTCAGGGCTCTTCCCTGCATGAGCTGGGGGGCTTTTGAAAAAGCCCCCCAGACCCCGCAAAACTTTCAAACAATTAGGAATAAAGAAAATCGGTTAGTTCAAAGAATGCGCAAAGCATTTTTGGCCTAACCGTTTTTTTAGGGGCTGCCGCGAAGCTTTTAGAAAAAAGAAATCCAGTTAACTCAAAAACGTCTCAAGCGTTCTTCACTCTAACCGGTTCTCTTTCGCTTTCTCGCGAAGCTGTTTAAAAAGTTTTGGGGGTGCAGGGGACTTTTTCAAAAGTCCCCTGCCGGGG
>CAYXBY010000089.1:1638-4869 GCA_964463325.1 uncultured Lachnospiraceae bacterium
TTCTTTTGGGCGGCCCCGCTATTTTTTTAAAATTGTTGGGGGGTGTCGGGGTATTTTTCAAAAGTCCCCCTGCCGGGGTCCGGGGCAGAGCCCCGCAAAATATCACCCAATCAGCAGCACGACGGCCGCCGCGACGGCCGCGATCGTCCCAAGTATGGGCAGCATGCAGCCGAGGCAGCCACCGCGATAGTAGCCGCCGGGCGGGGGCGGACGATGCCAGCCACGTCCCCATCTCGGCCCGTGCGGGCCGTGTGGGGGGCGCGGTCCGCCAAAGCCGGGGCGCGGACCTCCGAAACCGGGGCGCGGTCCGCCAAAGCCGGGGCGAGGGCCTCCGAAACCGCCGCCGGGGCGAGGACCACCGCCAAAGCCGCCGCCGGGGCGAGGACCACCGCCGAAACCACCGCCGGGGCGCGGGCCTCCGCCGCCTCCAAATCCGCCGCCGCCACGAGGGCCGCCGCTATGACCACCTCCGGGTCTTCCGGGCATATGTATCACTCCTTTTTGTCGAAATAAAATGCGACCCGCAGCGAATGCACATGGCAAGCCGCCGTCGGGTCGCTCTGCCGCCGAAAATTATTCAGCAGCCTCAACGGTGACGTCAACGTCCTCGTCGTTGTCAGACTCAGCCTCGATGCAAACATCGCAGTCATCGCAGCCGTCGTCGATAAAGTCCTCGCTGTCAACCTCAACCAGCTTAAAATACTTGTTGAATACCTTGTAGGCCACGTAGGCAGCAGCCGCGACTGTCGCTACGACCGTCAGCGTAATTGCAACAACCTTGCCATAATTAGGGCGCTCAGGCTCTCTTCTCCAGCATCTGAACATATCAAAAACCTCCTTAAGGGTAATTTTTTTGAAAGTACTATTTCACACCTATATTATAACACATTTCGCTCGAGAAAGCCATGAATTATTTGTAAATTTATTCTCAAATTTTTGTGAAAATCCGGTGAACGTCGAAAAAATTCGCGTCGGGGGTTTATTTTATAGCAAAAATTTGATATAATTAATGCGATCATTAATTTTACTCGGAGGTTGTGTGTGAAATACAGGGATATCTGTGATATTTTGGCCGCCGCCGGTGTTCCCGAGCCACATGCCGAGGCTGCGCTGCTGATCGAGCACTATTTTGGCATCAGCGCGGCGGCGCTGCCGCTGCACCGGGACGACGACCTCAGCTCGCCCGAGCTTGAGCGTGCGCTCGAGCGGCGCCGCAATCGCACGCCGCTGCAATACATTCTCGGCAGCTGGGACTTTTACGGGCGCGAGTTTGACGTTAATCCGGGGGTGCTGATTCCGCGGCCGGACACCGAGGTGATCGTTGAGGCGGCGATCCGCCGACTGCCGACGGGCGGCAGGTTTGTCGATCTTGGCTGCGGCAGCGGCTGCATCAGCGTGACGATACTGTCCGCGCGGCCGGATGTGACGGGCATCGCGCTGGACATTTCGGAGTCGGCGCTGCGCCTGACCGAGCAAAACGCCGTCAAGCTGGGCGTAGCGGATCGGCTGTGCGTCCGCGCGGGCGATTTCACCGCCGAGACGACCTGGCGCGAGCTGCGGGAGCTGGCGCCTTCGGGCGTTGACGCAGTGATCTCGAACCCGCCCTACATCCCGACAGGCGAGCTTGCGGGGCTTGCGCCCGAGCTCAGCTTCGAGCCGGTGACGGCGTTGGACGGCGGCGCGGACGGGCTTGCGCCCTACCGTGCCATCATCCCGCGGGCGGTTGCGCTGCTTGCGCCGGGCGGGAGCATGATTTTTGAATGTGGCGCCGGGCAGACGCCGTCACTGGCGGCGCTGGGCGCCGAGCAGGGTCTCTCCGTCGAGGTGCTGTGGGATCTCGGCGGGCGGGATCGTGGGGTAGTATTGGGGTGAAGCATTACATGCTTCACCCCTCTTCGTCTTCTTCCTCCGCTGACCTCTGCGCCTGTATCTTGGCCTCGAGCATCATGTCCTTGACCTTCATCAGGCGCGTCGTGTTGCCGCGCTCGTTTTCGTCCAGCTTCATGCGGATGGACTTCATCGTCTCCAGATACTGCGGCATCATGATGTATTCCAGCGCGTTGACGCGCCGCCGCGTCTTTTCTATCTCCTGCGCCAGCAGCTGCGCCGTCTTCTCAAGCTCGGCCATGCGAACCAGATCCTCCAGCAGCCCCGAAAGCTCGCGCAGTGATGCGTCCAGCTCACCCGAGGTGAAGGCCAGACCGTAATTGCAGGAGCCGGCGCCGTCACCCGAAAAGCGGGTGGTAAACTCGGGCACCGTAACGCTCATTATATTCTTATATCCAACGTCGATATGCCCCTCGCGTCCCGGGCAGATCAGCGCCTCGACCAGTGTCTGCGGGCTGCTGACGGCACTCGCCGCCGCAAAGCTGCCGTAGACCCCTGCCAGTCCCGCCTCAACGCGCTCGCGAAGCAGCTTATCCTCGCGGACGACGTCAAGAAACTTTTTCATCAGCTCGTCACGCTTGTCCTTGAGCAGCTTGTGACCGCGCCGCGCAGTTTCGTAGCGAGCCTGTATTTTTTTGAGCTCCATCCTCGTCGGATTGACTCTGAGCTGTGCCATTAGCGCACCCCTCTCTTTTGATTTTTCTTAAAGCCACCCGCACCGCAACATTTGTCCGGTCTCGCGGCCTCGGGCGCCTCGGGATCAATCCTTTTTATCCCAATATTTATCCAGCAGAGCCGGCTTGATGCGCTTCATCTCGCTGCGCGGGAGTATGCGCAGCAGCTCCCAGCCGAGATCCAGCGTTTGCTCGATGGTGCGGTTCTCGTAAAAGCCCTGGTTGATATAGCGCGCCTCGAATTCGTCGGCAAACTTGGCATAAAGCCGGTCGACCGGCGTCAGCGCCGCCTCGCCCAGCACCACCATCAGCTCCTTGGCCTCCTTGCCGCGCGCGTAGGACGAGAACAGCTGGTTCATGGTGTTAGCATGATCCTCGCGCGTCTTGCCCGCGCCGATGCCCTTATCCTTGAGTCGCGACAGCGAGGGCAGCACGTCGACAGGCGGCATGTAGCCCTTGCGGTACATCTCGCGCGACAGAATTATCTGCCCCTCGGTGATGTAGCCGGTCAGGTCGGGGATGGGGTGGGTCTTGTCGTCCTCGGGCATGGTCAGGATGGGGATCATGGTGATGGAGCCCTCCGAGCCCATTTTGCGCCCTGCGCGCTCATACATGGTGGCAAGGTCGGTGTACAGGTAGCCGGGATAGCCGCGGCGGCCGGGCACTTCCT
>CAYXBY010000090.1:0-4856 GCA_964463325.1 uncultured Lachnospiraceae bacterium
CACCCCCTGCCCCCTCTCCCCGGGGAGAGGGGAAAAGTTACTTAATGCAGGGGATTTGAGCCGGAGTGCAATGGTACCTACCAAGCCTCAAATAATCGGACAAACTCCCCCCAAAAAATCTCAATCGCTCCCCGCCAAACAATATCCCTATTGATGTTACCTTACGCCACCTATGTCCGCCGAACTCCACGCCGGCCCCGGTGATGCGGAGGTGGTTGGGGGGCGACTGCACCGGCGTGCTCTTTGGTACTTTCTGTCACGAGACAGAAAGTACCCATAATCGTTTTACAACTGACGATCGGTCAATCCAGCCACGAGGCTGCAAGCCTCCCCCCCACTGACAAAATCCTGTCAGTCACAGCCGCAGCGCAGCTGCTATAATTAACCTCGGGATGACAAAACACCGCGTGACGCTACAAAGAAAGGAATACAATGCTATGACATGGGAGATAGCGGTCGGACTTTTCACCATGCTGTCCGCCCTCTGCGGGGTGATGAAGGTGGTGATCAAGGTTAACAAAACATTGACCGCACTTGATATTTCAGTAAAACGCCTGAACGATTATATCGACAGGCAGGAGCAAAAAAACGAAAGGCTGTTCTCCGGACTTGACCAATGCGACCGACGCCTGCACGAGCTCGAGCGCGAGCGCATACCGCGCCGGCGTCCGCAAATGCCGGTCTGGCCGGAGTTGCCGAGAGCCGGAAGGGAGGTGATAGAGTATGAAGAAAATTGATTGGAAGACCAAGCTGTCCAGCCGCAAGCTTTGGGCGGCGATCGCCGGCTTCGCCACTGCGCTGGCCGCGGTGTTGGGCGCCGACGACATGACCGCACAGCAGATAGCTGCCGTTATCAGCGCGGTCGGCGTCATGGTCGCGTATATAATAGGCGAGACCTGCGTTGATGTAGCACGTGGCGGCGAGCGCGGCAATGGGGAGCAGTAAAATGGGTACAAAAACGCCTCGGCGGCTGTCGGGGCGTTTTTTGCACACCTCGCCGCCCGCAGGGGCACCAAAATATGCGCGGTGTGGGCAAATGTTTTCACAAATTAATCGAAAGTTTTGGAATAACCTCTTTACTTTTGAGCGTTTTTGTGGTATTATATTAAATTGAGGTATAGTGCAACACTGCTAAGCACCCGCCTCAGTGGTTTTTGGAAATAATAATAACATACACAGGAGGATTACCACATGGCAATCAAGCGCAAGAAGATTTCTATGGATGGTAACACCGCGGCGGCGCATGTATCATATGCGTTCACCGAGGTTGCGGCCATCTACCCTATCACGCCTTCCTCTCCCATGGCGGAGCAGGTCGACGCATGGTCGGCTGCCGGCAAGAATTATACCGGTGACCAGGCCGTAAACATTTTCGGTGACAAGGTGAAGGTCATCGAGATGCAGTCCGAGGCCGGCGCTGCCGGTGCTGTCCACGGCTCCCTCGCCGCCGGCGCACTGACCACCACCTACACCGCATCTCAGGGTCTGCTGCTCATGATCCCTAACCTTTACAAGATAGCCGGCGAGCTGCTGCCCTGCGTTATCCACGTTTCGGCACGCTGCGTTGCTTCGCACGCGCTGAACATATTCGGCGACCACTCCGACGTCTATGCCTGCCGTCAGACCGGCTTTGCTATGCTGGCCGAGACTAACCCGCAGGAGATCATGGACCTCGGCGCTGTTGCTCACCTGGCAACCATCGAGGGTCGCGTTCCCTTTATCAACTTCTTTGACGGCTTCCGTACCTCGCACGAGATCCAGAAGATCGAGGCCTGGGACTACGCCGATCTCGCTAAGCTGGTAGACAAAAAGTCTGTCGACGAGTTCCGCGCCCGCGCGCTCAACCCCGAGCACCCCGTGCTTCGCGGCTCCGCCGAGAACGGCGATATCTTCTTCCAGCACAGAGAGGCATGCAACCCCTACTATGACAAGCTTCCCGCCATCGTCGAGAAGTACATGAAGAAGGTCAACAAGCTGATCGGCACCGACTATCAGCTGTTTAACTACTATGGCGCTCCCGATGCCGAGAACGTCATCGTGGCCATGGGCTCCATCTGCGACGTTGCAGAGGAGGTCATCGACTACCTGACTGCCAAGGGCAAGAAGGTCGGTCTCGTCAAGGTAAGACTGTACCGCCCCTTCTGCGCTGACAAGCTGGCTGCCGCACTGCCGAGCACCGTCAAGAGAATTGCAGTGCTTGACCGCACCAAGGAGCCCGGCGCACTGGGTGAGCCGCTCTACCTCGATGTCGTCACCGCGCTGACTCGTGAGGGCGTTAAGGCAGAGGTCTATGGCGGACGCTACGGCCTCGGCTCCAAGGATACGCCTCCCGCATCCATCTTTGCTGTCTTCGACAACCTCGCCAAGAAGAATCCCAAGAACGATTTCACCGTTGGCATCGTAGACGACCTCACCGGTCACTCGCTGCCTGAGAAGAAGTGCCCCGACACCTCCGCAAAGGGCACCATCTCCTGCAAGTTCTGGGGTCTGGGCGGCGACGGCACCGTCGGCGCTAACAAGAACTCCATCAAGATCATCGGTGACCACACCGATAAGTATATCCAGGCATACTTCCAGTATGACTCCAAAAAGACCGGCGGCTTCACCGTGTCTCACCTGCGCTTCGGCGACAAGCCCATCAAGAGCCCTTATTACATAAATAAGGCCGACTTCGTGGCTTGCCACAACCACGCATACCTCGATAAGTACGAGACCATGATCACCGACATCAAGCCGGGCGGCGTCTTCCTTATCGACTGCCCCTGGACGCCTGAGCAGCTGGACGTTGAGCTGCCCGCAAAGGTCAAGCAGTATGTTGCAAAGAACAAGGTTCAGCTCTACATCATCGACGGTACCGGCATCGCCGCCCGCATCGGTAATGTAAAGGTCAAGAACACCGTTCTTCAGTCCGCCTTCTTCTCGCTGGCCGGTGTGCTGCCCAAGGCAGAGGCCGTTGAGTACATGAAGAAGATGGCATATAAGTCCTACATCAAGAAGGGCCAGGCCATAGTTGACCTCAACTATGCCGCTATCGACGCCGGCGCAGACGCTTATGTCAAGGTCGACGTTCCCGCCGCATGGGCTACCTGCCCGGACGACGCTCCTGCTGCTCTTGTCACCGACAAGCGCGCAGACCTTGCCGATTTCGTCAACAAGATCGTCCGCCCGGTCAACGGCATGCAGGGCGACGCGCTGACGGTCGGTGCCTTTAAGGATTGCGCTGACGGTACCTACCCGCAGGGCGCAGCTGCCTTCGACAAGCGCGGCGTTGCCGTCAATGTCCCGGTATGGCATGCTGAAAACTGCATCCAGTGCAACCAGTGCGCCTTTGTCTGCCCGCACGCTGCTATCCGCCCCTTCGCTATGAACGAGGAGGAGGCTGCAAACGCGCCCGCACAGACCAAGTTCACCGAAAAGCCTGTCATCAAGACCAACTATAAGTTCACCATGGCCATCAGCCCTCTGGACTGCATGGGCTGCACGCTCTGCGTAAAGGCATGCCCCACCAAGCCCGAGAAGAGAGCTATCGAGATGGTTCGCACCGAGACTCAGCTTGACCAGCAGCCTGTCTTTGACTACGCTGTCAAGAATGTCTCCGAGAAGCCCGAGATCGTCAACATCAACACCGTTAAGGGAAGCCAGTTCAAGCAGCCGCTGCTTGAGTTCTCCGGCTCCTGCGCAGGCTGCGCTGAGACCTCCTATGCACGTCTCATCACACAGCTGTTCGGTGAGAGAATGTACATCTCCAACGCTACCGGCTGCTCCTCCATTTGGGGTGGCTCCGCTCCCGCAACTCCTTACACCGTCAACCGTGAGACCGGCCGCGGTCCCGCATGGGCTAACTCGCTGTTCGAGGACAACGCCGAGCACGGCCTCGGTATGGCACTCGGTCAGAAGACCATCCGCGAGAGAGCTATCGCTGACGTCAAGGCGCTGAACGCCAAGGCTGTCGAGCTGGGCAAGGCCGAGCTGGCTGAGCTGACGCAGAAATACCTTGACACCGTTGACGATGGCAAGGCTAACGGCGAGGCCACCGACGCGCTCGTCGCTGCGCTGAGCGCCTGCGATTGCGGCTGTGAGCTGCGCGATAAGATACTCGCCAACAAGGACTTCCTGGCTAAGAAGTCCGTCTGGATCTTCGGCGGCGACGGCTGGGCATACGACATCGGCTTCGGCGGTCTCGACCACGTGCTGGCCTCCGGCGAGGATGTCAATGTCATGGTCTTTGATACCGAGGTTTACTCCAACACCGGCGGACAGGCCTCCAAGGCCTCGCAGCTGGGTCAGGTTGCACAGTTTGCCGCTGCCGGCAAGGCCATCGGCAAGAAGAACCTGGCTGAGATCGCTATGTCCTACGGCTATGTTTACGTCGCACAGATCGCCATGGGCGCTGACATGAACCAGACGCTCAAGGCTCTGCGTGAGGCTGAGGCTTACCACGGCCCGTCGCTTGTCATCGGCTACGCTCCCTGCGAGATGCACGGTGTCAAGGGCGGCATGCAGAACTGCCAGCTTGAGATGAAGAAGGCTGTTGAGGCCGGCTACTGGCAGATGTTCCGCTTCAATCCCACCATTGAGGGCGAGGGCAAGTTCGTCATCGACTCCAAGGCTCCCACGGCAAGCTATGTTGACTTCATCACAAGCGAGGTCCGCTATGCACGTCTGGCTCAGCAGTTCCCGGATCGCGCTAAGGTGCTGTTCGAGGAGGCTGCCGAGAACGCTAAGGCTAAGTACGAGAGACTTACCAAGTACGGCAAGCTGTATCAGTAATCAATATCGATCGTTCCCGCGCGATGCGCGGGAACGCCTGAGGGGCGGCGCACTGCGCCGCCCCTCAATGTACTTAAAAGGGCTTG
>CAYXBY010000091.1:0-4823 GCA_964463325.1 uncultured Lachnospiraceae bacterium
GTGCAGGGGACTTTTTCAAAAGTCCCCTGCCGGGGTTCCGGGGCAGAGCCCCGGAGAGCGTCCCCTGCCGGGGTTCCGGGGCAGAGCCCCGGGGAGCGTCCCCTGCCGGGGTTCGGGGCAGAGCCCCGAGAAAGCCTGCGCTTGGCGAATTTATTTTCGGAGCAAAGGCGGTTGTGAATTAAGCACAAAAAGCGGGCTTGAAAACGGCGGCACGAGGGCGGATTTTTGTGCAAAATGCGAAGGCTGGTTGTGCAAAACGTCAAGTTGCATAAAAATTTTAATATGACTTGACAAACAAAAGTGCGTTTGATATAATGTTATTAAGCTAAAGGGCACGATTTCGGTCGTGCGGCTTGAAAAATATGAAAGAGGTAATACTTTTATGAAGAAGCTTATTTCGCTCGTTCTCTGCGTTGTGATGCTGGCCTCGCTGGCATGCCTTGGCGTGTCTGCGGCGCCCGAGGGAACCGCAATCAAGAACGCCGAGGAATTCGCTGCCATGAAGGCGGACGGTAGCTACTACCTTGACGCTGACTTTGCAGTTTCCAAGACGTATATGGACGAATTCACCGGCACGCTCGACGGTAATGGTCACACCATCACCATCTCTGCACCGCTGTTTGCCGAGTTCAACGGCACGGTCTCCAACCTCACGCTTGACGGCGCTGAGCTCACCGGAACCGAGGACCTCGCTGCCTTCACGCTGTTCTCCAAGTACATGAAGGCTTACAACGTCACCAATAAGGTCGACATCACCGTCACCGGCGCCACCCTCGACGAGACCGGCGCGGTTAAGAGCGGTACCAACGCCGGCGGCCTTGTGGCTGACACCTGGAAGGACACCGAAAACATGATCACGCTCCGTAACTGCAAGAACTACGGTAAGATCACTGTTTCCACCGACCACGCCGACGCTGCCGGTACGGTCACCGAGACTCACGCGGGCGGCTTCGTCGGCTATGCCGAGGGTCTGAACGCTAAGTTCTGCGAGAACTACGGCGACGTCACCGCCTCCTGCTCTCAGGGTCAGGCCGGTGGTATCGTTGGTCGCGCTGCCAGAAGCGCTCTTGTCACCACCTTCAACGTTGAGTACTGCACCGTGCAGGCTAACGTCACCGGCGGTCTTGATGCCGGCGGTATCGTTGGCTACGTTGGTGCTTCCAACAACAACATCTATGAGCCGTACACCGTTTACTACTGCGCAGTTATCGGCGATGTCAAGGCTAACTACCGTGGCGGCGGCTTCATCGGCTACGCTTACTGCTCCGGCGCTAACCTGACCTATTACACCGAGATCATCAACTCCATTTTCGTTGGTAATGTCTACGGCGGCCGTGCTGCTACCAATGAAAAGGGTAGCGCTCAGTACGCTTACACCTCTATGTTCCTCGGCTACGGCAACTCTGTTAACAACTCTGTTCAGAACTGCCTTGCATGGGGCGAGATCAAGACCCTCGAGGGCGAGGGATTCGATACCAACCAGATGAAGGTATTCATGGGCTGCTCCAGCGCTAAGACGCTCGACATGATCATCGAGAATGTTTACATTTGCGATAACAACACCACCGAGTGGTACTCCTATGCATCCGCTGAGAAGAATGCTGCTCAGCAGATCAAGATCGAGGACGTTCTGGGCACCAAGATCACCCGCTGCACCGAGGACGAGATCAAGAACGGCGCTATCCTGAACAAGCTCAACACCAACGCTGGTGAAGAGGTGTTCGTTCAGAAGGCCGGCACCGACCTCTATCCCTCGCTCAATCCTACCTTCCTTGCTAAGGCACAGGAGCAGGATGCTGCTGCTACAGTAGATACTACCACCGAGGAGCCCAAGACGACTACCACCGCCAAGAAGGACGACACCACTACCACTCCTAAGGACACCACTACTCCCGCTCCTAAGGACACCACCACTGCCGCTCCCACAGTCGACACCACCACTGCTGCTCCCACCACCGAGAAGAGCGGCTGCGGCTCCGTCGTGGCGCTGAGCCTGATGGCTCTGGTCATTCCTGCGGCTGTTGTAGTTGCAAAGAAAAAGGAAAACTAATTACCAGTCGTTAAGATAGGTTAACAACAATTGCCAACGGCTTCGGCCGTTGGCATTGTTGACTTTTGATGATGTATTGCGTACATCGGGGCTTTTGCGCGCAAAAGCGACGATATATGCAACACATCGGCATGAGCAAAAAGGAGATCGACCATGCTTCCACAACAGCTGTTTCTCGGAATAACAATGTATGATATTCTGTTCGCCGGCGGCATAATTGCTGCGCTGGTGGCCTTTCGCCTGCTCACGGATAAGCTCGGCATGTCGGCCAAGCTGCTGAATTTCGTGCTGGCGGCGGGTATCGTGGCGATAATCGTCGGCGTTTTCTCGGCCGTGCTGTTCCAGGCGATATACAACTATCAGGCAAGCGGCGTTTTTGAGCTGTCGACCGGCACCGGCATGACGTTTTACGGCGGCTTTATCGGCGGCGTGGTCACGTTTTTTGCGGTGTATTTCGGCGCGGGGCATTTTGTCCTCCGCGACCGCGAGCACATCCGCGAGCTGCTGACCGTCACCAACGCCGGCGCCTGCAGCGTCATAGTGGCGCACAGTATTGGTCGGCTGGGCTGCCTGTGCGCGGGCTGCTGCCACGGTCTGCATGCCGACCCGCCGCTCGGCTGGTACATGGAGTATGCCGGCGACACTGTGCTGCCGACGCAACTGTATGAGGCACTGTTTTTGGCGGGGCTGTTTCTGCTGCTGACGGTCAGAGTGCTGAACCGTCGGGGCTACGCGCTGCCGATATACCTTGCGGCGTATGGCGTTTGGCGCTTTTTCATCGAGTATCTCCGCGGCGACGACCGCGGCAGCAGCCTTGTGTCGTGGCTGAGCCCGTCTCAGCTGACGGCGCTGTGTTTGGTGGTCTGCGGCGTGGCGCTGGTGTTTGTCGAGCGCCGACTGAGCGCCGCACGGGGGCAGCATGACACGACGGAGGCTTGATCGTCGTCCGGCGCTCGGCATCGCGGGGGCGTGCGCGCTGGCAATGGTGCTTTTTGAATATCTCCCGCTGTCCTTCGGCACGGACGACGCGGTGCTGACCGACATAATAAGAATGGTGATCACCCGGGCGCTGGGCACGGCGATGTTTGTTGTGCTGCTGGCCTACCTCGGCTATCGCGTGCACCGACCAGCCGGGGGGTGGCGCAGTCTGGTCTTTTGCCTGCCACCGCTGGCGGTGGTGGTCAACAACCTGCCAATATTGGCGTTGCTCAGCGGCGCGGCACAGGTGGTCAAGCCGGTGTCATACGTGCTGCTTTTTGCCTTGCAGTGCCTGCTGATCGGTACATTTGAGGAAACGGCGTTCAGGGGCGCCGTCATGCTGATAATGCTCGAGCGGCGGCGCGCCTCGACACGGCAGATATTTTGGGTCGTGGTGGCGTCGTCGGCCGTTTTCGGAGGGATACACCTGTTCAATCTGTTCGCGGGCGCGGGGCTTTGGCCGACGCTGCAGCAGGTGGGGTATTCGTTCCTGATCGGCGGCATGTGCGCCATTGTGACGCTGCGGACGCGCTGCATTTGGTTGGCGGCGCTGCTGCACGGGATATTTGATTTTTGCGGTTTTTTGCTCCCGACCCTCGGGGCGGGGAGCTGGTGGGACGTTCCCACGATAATTTTTACTGTCCTCCTGGCGCTGGCGGTGACGGCTTACATGGTGGTGAGCCTGCTGCGGCTGTGTCCCGAGGACGTGGAGCCGATATTTATTCAGGAGGAAAATGAAAATGTACAGGATAGGAATTGATCTCGGCGGCACGAACATTGCGGCCGGGCTGGTAAATGACAGCTTTGAGATAGTGGCGAAGGACAGTCTGCCGACGCAGGCTCAGCGCCCGCCCGAGCAGATAGTGGACGACATCGCGCTGCTGTGCCGTCGCGTTTGCGAGGCGGCGGGGGTCGAGAGCAGTCAGGTGGAGGCGGTGGGCATCGCCTCGCCGGGCGTGGCAAATCACGATAGCGGCGTGGTCGAGTACGCTAACAATCTGCCCTTCCGTCATTTCCCAATAGCGGAGCTGCTGCGTGAGCGCTTCCCGGTCGGCCGTGTGTCGGTCGAGAACGACGCCAATGCCGCCGCACTTGGCGAGGCGGTTGCGGGCGCTGCGCGCGGGACGAATAATTCGGTTATGATAACGCTGGGCACCGGTGTCGGCGGCGGTATCATAATTGACCGCAAGGTGTATTCGGGGTCGAATTTTGCGGGCGCGGAGCTGGGGCATATCGTCATTCAGCGCGGAGGACGGCAGTGCTCCTGCGGTCGTCGCGGCTGCTGGGAGGCCTACAGCTCGGCAACGGCCATGATCCGCATGACCGAGGAAAAGCTGGCTGAGTGTGCGGCGTCGGGTCGCGCGACTGCCATGACCGAGCTGGTAGCGCAGCGCGGCCGCGTGACGGGTCGGACGGCGTGTGACGCCATGCGTATGGGCGATGCAGCGGCGCGCGAGGTCTACGACGAATATGTGAGCTATCTTGCCTGTGGGCTAACGAATATCGTCAATATATTCCAGCCGCAGGTCATTTCGCTGGGTGGCGGCATTTCGGGCGAGGGTCAGTCGCTGATCGACGCCGTGACGCCGCTGGTGCATGCGGAGCAGTACGGCTCGGGCATTGTCGAGCTGGCGGATATTCGCATCGCGGAGCTTGGCAACGATGCCGGCATTGTGGGTGCGGCGTGCCTGTGAGGCTTGCAGCCTCGGGGCTGGGTTGATCGATTCTCAGCTGTGATCAATGATTTGTACTTTTCTGTCTTCTGACAGAAAAGTACCAAAAGAACAGCCCGCGG
>CAYXBY010000092.1:0-4686 GCA_964463325.1 uncultured Lachnospiraceae bacterium
CCTCCGACAGCCGGTGACGCAAATGAGAATTGCCGTGAGCTGATGCCCACGGCAAATTTTGTTCAATTCTCATTTGCGGCATGATAAACGCCGGTCGCAGTGACGCGGAGGTGGTTGGGGCTCCGGGGAGGCGGAACGAAGCGTTCCGCCTGCACCGGCGCATTCTTTCCGCCGCTTTCTGCTGCGGTGCAGAAAGCGGCAAAACATTGATTACCGTTGACAATCGCTCAACCCAGCCCCGCGGCCGTCGCCGTAAAAAGCCCCGAAGCATGCAATACTTCACCCCTCACAACCCGGAGGGGTTGATATCCACACTCAACGACGGCCGGCCGACTCCGGTAAAGCTGCACAGCAGCTCGCTCAGCAGCGCACGAGAGCGCTTGTTGATCCGACATTTTATCACAATGCGCGTCCGATATTTGCCGTCCACACGGTAGACCGGCGCCTCCATGGGGCCAAAAACCACCGTCGGCACGTCAGTGTATGACTCGTTCAGTAGCCCGCCCAGCAGCTCGCTAAGCTCGCGCGAGCCCGATAACAGCTCCCGCTCGTCTGACGACGTCAGCGTCAGCAGCACAATGTCGCAGAACGGCGGAAACACCAAAAGCCGCCTCAGCTTGATCTCATTCTCGAAAAAGCTATCGTAATCCTGCGCACAGGCAAGACGTATAACATCATTGTCAGGATTGTTGGTCTGTATGACCGCCCGCCCTGTCGTCTCGCGCCGCCCTGCACGACCAACCACCTGCGTCAGCATGGCAAATGTGCGCTCGTTGGCGCGGTAATCGTCAAGATACAGCGAGGCATCCGCCAGCAGCACTCCCGCCAGCGTGACGTCGGGAAAATCGTGACCCTTGGTCACCATCTGAGTGCCAACCAGTATGTCCGCCTCGTGACGGCGGAAGGCGTTCAGCATGCTGTCATATGCCGACTTCTCACCTGTCGTGTCGGCATCCATGCGCAGCACGCGCGCTTCGGGCAGCAGCTCGGAAAGATCCCGCTCCAGTCGCTGCGTCCCATAGCCCATACGCACCAGGTGCGGCGAGCCGCATTCGGGGCAGGACGCCGGCTGCTTTTGCCGGTGCCCACACCAGTGGCAGACCAGCACACCGTCATCGTAATTGCCCGGTGACGCATGATAATGCAGCGCAACCGAGCAGCGCGGACATTTTATCGCCGTCCCACAGGTGCGGCAGGAAACAAAATTGTTATATCCCCGTCGATTGAGGAACAGCACCGCCTGCCGTCCCTCGGACAGCGTCTCGCGCAGACGATCCACCAGCACCCCGCCCAGCGGGTCGACATTGCCGGCCTGCGCCTCCTCGCGCATGTCTGCCAGCTCGACCTGCGGCAGTGCCGTGCCGCCGTAGCGCTGACGCAGCTTGAGCAGCGTGTACTTGCCCTCGACCGCCTTTTGGTAGCTCTCGATGGACGGCGTTGCCGAGCACAGCAGCAGCAGCGCGTCGTTGTGGGCGCAGCGGTAGCGCGCCACGTCGCGGGCGTGATATTTGGGGTTAGAATCCGACTTATATGTGTGCTCCTGCTCCTCATCTATGATGATAAGCCCAAGCTCCTGCACCGGCGAGAAGACGGCGGAGCGTGTACCTATCACCAGCCTCGCCTCGCCGCGGCGAATTTTGTTGTAGGCATCCAGCCGCTCGCCAGCCGAAAGTCCCGAGTGAATGACCGCCACCGTATCGCCGTAGCGGGCGCAGAATATCGACACCGATTGCGGCGTCAGCGCTATTTCGGGCAGCAGCAGTATGACAGAACGATCCTCGGACAGCACGCGGTCGATCAGCTTGACCATGACGCAGGTCTTGCCGCTGCCGGTCACGCCGTGCAGCAGCGCTCCCGCCGCCTGCCCCGAGTCTAACAGCTCCTCAAGACGACTCAGCGCCGCCGATTGCTCGTCATTCAGTATGTATTCTACGCGCTTGCCGCCCGCCGTGGCGTAGGGCTCGCGATAGACCTCGGTGCGTTGCAGCGTGATGTCGCCGCGGTTTATCATGGGCTTGAGCTGCGCACGATTGACCGCCGCCGCGCGGCACAGCTCGCCTATCTCGCATTCGCCCCTCAGCAGCAGCTGCTCGACTATCCGCCGCTGAGCCGCTGTCCGCAGAGGTGGTGTGCGTGGCGGGGCATCGACGGCCGCGCGCGCCTCGCTCTCGGGCAGTCCGAGGCTGACCCGCTCAAGATACTTGGGTTGGCCGCCCGGCTTTATGTCAACGGCGCGTTCAACGTATCCGCCCTTGATCAGCTTGCCGGCCAGCTCCATGGCGCGTGCGCCAAAGCGAGCTCGCAGCGCCGTCTCGGTGACGCGCCCCTGCTGCTTGATAAACGCCAGCATCTCGCCCTCGCGCGAGGCGGCCGCCGGGCGGCGCATGGGCGCAAACTGCGCGTCGACGGGGCGGTAAAATTCTATCAGCCGCGACATGGCCGCTGCCGGGATCATGGTGTGCACCGCCTCGCCGACGGTACACAGCGTCTGCTCCTTGAGATAGCGGCACAGCCCCAGCAGCTCCTCGCTGATCGACATGCTGTTGGGGCAGATGGACTCTATCGGCTTGAGCTTGCTTGTCGGCGTGGAGGTGCGGTCGCTCAGCTGCATTACCAGCCCCAGCCGGCGGCGATTGCCGCGTCCAAAGGGCACTGTAACAAAAGCGCCCCGGCTGATACCGGAACGCATTTGAACAGGAATATAATAATCAAACTCCCGGTCCAGGGCATAGGGTATGTCATCAGTCAGACATACCTTAGCGTATTCGTATGCCATGACGCTCCCCTCGCTCAGTCCTGGTCGTTCTGCGACTCAGACGCCTCGTCAGCCACTGCGACGGGCTCCTCAGCCGGTGCCTCATCGGGCTCAGCTGCCTCGTCGGTCTCGGTCTGCTCTGCCTGCTGCGGCGGGACGTAGCCCTCCGGGCGCTCGACTATGACGTAGTCACCGTTATAGATGCGGTTGATGGCCGTCTTGACGGCCTTTTCGTCGCGATACTCGCTGTCGATCATGGACATGAGCGGCTTATCGGTGTCCTTGTTGCCGGTCAAGGACTTTTCAGCGGCCTCTCTCTGGCGAACGTACTCATCGGTTATAATGCGGGCGCACTTGGCCGTGGCGAGTGCCAGCTCGTAGCGGTTGATCTGATCCTTGGTAAGCTCGGGAATGGTAGGATAAAGCATTTTATGTTCCTCACTTTGATTATTTTACTTGGAATGGTGGCTCACTCTGCCTCGGCGTCTGCGGTCTCGTCGGCGGCGCGCTCGGCCAGCCTCTCGGGCGGCAGGGCGGAGAGAATTATATGCTCGGTGTCGGTCAGTATGACAGACCGTGTGCGCTTGCCGCAGGTAAGGTCGATGGCGCGGCCGTCATCCTTGGCGTCCTGCATCAGGCGCTTGACGGGTGCCGAATCGGGCGCTGCAACCAGCACTATGCGTTCAGCGGCAACGAGATTTGAGTATCCCGCATTTATAAATTTCATTATCTGCTCCTTACAGCTCGGCGCTCAGGCGATGTTCTGCACCTGCTCGCGTATCTTTTCGAGCTCGTTTTTGGTGTCGACGACCAGCTTTGAAATGTCGGTGTTCTGGCATTTCGAGCCAATAGTGTTGACCTCACGGTTCATTTCCATGAGCTGATATTCGAGGCGCTTGCCCGAGGGCTCGGGAGAGCGGCATATGTCGCGGAAAAATGCTATGTGCGAGCGCAGGCGGACGATCTCCTCGTCGATGGCCAGCCGATCGGCAGCTATGGCGCATTCGGTCAGCAGGCGGTTTTCGTCGACGGTGACGCGGTTGTCGGCCAGCAGCTCACGCAGCTTTGCCTCCAGCCGTTCGCGGTAGCCCGAGATATGACCGGCAGACAGCGCGGCTATCTGCTCGACGTTGGCGGCGATGTGCTCCAGCTTGCCCAGCATGTCGGCTTCAAGGCGTGCGCCCTCGGCCGCAGACGCCGCGAGAAAGCGGTCGGTAGCCTCGGCGAGGGCGGCGCTGAGCAGTGCCCAGTCGCGCTCGGGATCCTCGTCCGGGGTAGCGGCGCGGAAGATATCGCGGTTTTGCGCCACGGACATGACGCTTATATCATCATGCAGGCCAAAGCGATCGCGCAGCTGTTGCAGTGCGGCGATATAAGACTGCGCGGCGCCCTCGTCGAGCGTGAGCGCGGCGGTGTCGCTGCCCTGCGAGCTCTCGACGTTGATATAGACATCAACCTTGCCGCGAGTCAGTCCGCGCGAGACGAGATAGGGGCGAACGCGCTCCTCGAGCGCAGAATAGCGGCGCGGCATGCGGACGGAGCAATCCAGCCCGCGGCTGTTGACCGAGCGCATTTCGACGGTAATATCCAGTTTTTCGATCGACATGCGGCTGCGGCCGTAGGCGGTCATACTGTTGAACATAGTTTCTCACCTTATATCATAGTCAATATATAATTATTTTAATACATTTTGAAGGCAATGTCAACGGGTTTTTGTATTTTTTTGAAAAAATGAGGTTGGGAGAGGGAGGTGAAGCATTGCATGCTTCCTTGAGAGCGCGTGAGAGCGGTCAATGGCGATGGTGCGCCCGGACACGCCATGCCTCAGAAACCCCGCCGCACTCCGGCTCAAATCCCGGGGTGCAGGGGAGCAGGCGCCGCAGGCCGGGGGCTTTCGCCGCCTGCGGGCGGCGACCAGCGCCACGCGGCGC
>CAYXBY010000093.1:0-4671 GCA_964463325.1 uncultured Lachnospiraceae bacterium
TTTTTGAACTACATATAACTTTTGCAGAAAATACCCTTGACAAATCTTGTCTCACATAGTATTAATAATTCTTTATGATCTGCAAGGAGTCAAAAAACATGAAAAAGTTCCAACAAGCATTTATGATGGCCATCATTTTGATTTTAATGCTGGTCATGGCGATTTTGCCCGCGCATGCTGCCGGAGAGACCATGAGCGTGAGTCCGGTGCCCGCCGAGGTGAGTCGCAATGGCACGGTGACCATCACTGTCAGCATCTCGGGCGCTAAAAATGTCCGGGGCATTTCTGTTGAACCAAAATATGATGATGTATTCACGCTGAAGTCCGGAGCGTGGGCCATTTCCGGCCAGCTGATGGATTTCAGCATGAAGGAAGAAAATGGCGTTATTTGCTTTGATACTGTTCGTGATATTGATGGCGAAATATTCTCCTTCACGCTGGGGGTCAAGGGAGACGCGGCATTCGAAGCCGCTCAGGCCGGCTGCGATGTCAGCATCAGCGTTGAAAGCAGCAGCGAAGACAGCGGGACTGCTGACGGCTCTGATAGTGACAGTGGTCTCATCAATCTCAGCGCAACCTGCACGGTTCAGATAGTGTGCAATCACAACTTCTCACAGCAGAATACCGACTACCTCAGCCAACCGGCCTCATGTGTAAGCAAGGCGCTTTATTATTACAGCTGCAAGCATTGCGGTGCCAAGGGAACCGAGACCTTTGAATATGGTCAGCCCCTGAGCCACACCTACGATAAGACCAACACTGACTCCGCTTATCTCAAGAGCGGCGCCACCTGCACCGCGCCTGCTGTTTACTATTACAGCTGCACCTGCGGCGACAAGGGCACGACGACATTTGAAAGCGGTTCGACGCTTGGTCATGATCATAGCAGCACCTGGTCGACGGGCGATGGCAAACACTGGCACGAATGCTCCCGCTGCCACGACAAAAAGGACGAGGCTGCGCACACCTACGATAAGACCAACACTGACTCCGCTTATCTCAAGAGCGGCGCCACCTGCACCGCGCCTGCTGTTTACTATTACAGCTGCACCTGCGGCGACAAGGGCACGACGACATTTGAAAGCGGTTCGACGCTTGGTCACAACCACAAGACGACCTGGTCAAGCGACAACAGCAGCCACTGGCACGAATGCTCCCGCTGTGCAGATAAGAAGGATGAAGCCGCGCACATTCCCGGCGCTGCAGCTACCGAGGCTGCCCCGCAGACCTGCATTGAATGTGGTTATGTTATCTCTCCTGCACTGGGACACACACATAGCTATGGTACCGAGTGGAAGAAGGACGGCACCAACCACTATCATGAGTGCTCCTGCGGCGCCAAGGGCGACGTGACGGCACACACCCCCGGAGACTGGATAGTGGACAAGCAGCCCGCTGTCGGAGCAGTCGGCTCCAAGCACCGCGAGTGCACAGTGTGTGGACAGATCGTCGAGACGGCGACCATTGAGGCCGTGACTGAGGTCGTCACCGACACGACCGCGCCTTCAGATACATCCACAGCACCCTCGACAGACACAACCGCCGCCCCCACTGATACATCGACAGCACCGTCCACCGACACAACGACTGCCCCTACAGCTGATACCTCCACGGCTCCCGAAGCCGACACCACGACCGCTCCGTCGACGAACGCTCCCAACGATCCCTCGGATCCGGCCGGTATGGATACCATAAAGCTGGTGGTGATTATTGTGGTGGTGCTTGTTGTTGGCGCCGTCATTACGGTGCTTGTGATCGTTATCAGGAAGAGATATTAAAACGTTCGGAGAAGGGAAGACAATTAGATGAAAAAAGCCAGAACGCGCAAGGCGATAGTCGCCTTTGCCACCACCTTAATCATTATGCTGCTGGCCATGGCAATAGGAGCTTCAGCAGCCACACAGACCGTTGTCCGCGGAGACATGAACAGCGATGGCAAGGTAAACATTGACGATGCGCTGTATCTGCTGCGACACACTCTCATGCCGGGGAGATATGCGATCTACCAGTCAGGCGACGTCAACGGCGACGGCACGGTCAATATTGACGATGCGCTCTATCTCTTGCGGCACACCCTGATGCCGCGGCCGTATCCGCTGGCCTGCCCGCATGACGAGATAGTCATAGATGCCGAAAAACGCCCCACCTGCGCCGCGTCGGGTCTCACCGAGGGAAGGCACTGCAAGCTTTGCGGAAAGGTGCTCGCCGCGCAGGAGGTGATACCGGCTACCGGTCATGCCTTCGGCGAGTGGCATAAGGTCGAGATGAACGGCTGCGCCAATGTGGAGTATTCTCTGCGCGTGTGCGGCACGTGCGGATACGTTGAATACGACTGCGAGTTCGGTGGAGAGCTGCATCCCCATGCTTTTAAGCCCATAGTCACAGCTGCAACCTGCACCACAAGCGGTCATGTCACCGTCAAATGTGAGAACTGCGGCATTGTCGGCGCTGATGAGATAATCAACCCGCTTGGCCACTGTCTCAACTGGGTCCTGACCGAGTCCACGCACAGCATGGAATGCGTCCGCGAGGGCTGCGACTACAAAATATCGTCCCAGACGCACGAGGCGGACACCAACAGCCCCTGCATCGACGCGCACTGCAAGGTCTGCGGATGCTTTATGCGCGAGGGCATTGGGCATATTATGTCAACCTCATACAGCTCCGACGAGCGTCTCCACTGGAAGAAATGCACGCGCAGTGGCTGCGGCTTTGTGCAGTCTGCTGGCGCGCACCGTAATTCCACCGCCATCTGCACCGACACCACTGCTGCATGCGAGATCTGCCGGAGGCAGTTTGTGCCGAGTGCCAACCACAGCATGAGCGAATGGTATCAGACGCTCGCCGCCACCTGCACCACCACCGGTGAGCGGCGCCGCGACTGCGTCAATTGCGATCATTACCAGACCAAGATCATCCCTGCCGAGGGGCACGACATGGGCGAATGGCGCATCACCACCATTCCCACCGAAACGGTCAATGGCAGCGCCCGCCGCGATTGCAGTAAATGCGACTATTACGAGCTCCGCACCGTCGCCGCGACCGGGCACCGGCTCGGCTCCTGGTACGTGACGATTGATCCGACCTGTACCTCCTCGGGCAGTGCCCGCCGCGATTGCAGCCATTGCGATTATTACGAGGCCAAGACCATCCCGGCTCTTGGACATTACTGCTCCACGTGGCACACGGTAGAGGGCGCCACCTGCACCGATGAAGGCGGTTCCTACGGTTATTGCACACGCTGCGGCGCATATATGACGCGCGTGGATGCCTCGCTCGGCCACGAATGGGGCGACTATCACAGCAACGGCAGCTATCACTGGAGAGTTTGCAAAAACTGCGGCCTTTCCGGCATGTACGCCGTGCACAATATGGTTGCGCAAACCGAGACTGTAGAGTCCACGGACGACGGCTCGCAGATCCGCTACATACACAAGCTGTTCATGACCTGCTCAGACTGCGGCCACAGCATGACGACCAGCACTGTTTTCCGCTCAGAGCACTACGGCTGCACGGTGATGCCGGCGGTTGAGCCCACCTGCACCTCCAGCGGTCTGACATGGGGACTGAAATGCTCGGTTCCCGGCTGCGGCGAGATATACCAGGCGCAGGAGACCATCCCGGCGTTGGGACATAACTATGTCAGCGGCGTTTGTACGCGCTGCGGAGACCGCACAAGCAGCGGTAGCAGCAGCGGCAGCTATAAGCATTCGCATGTTGGCGTGATGTGGATCACCGAAAAGCAGCCCACCTGCACCGAAGCCGGCCAAAAGAGCCTGATATGCCGCTGTGGCCATGTGATACGCACGGAGACGCTCCCGATCAAGCATAGCTTCGGTGACTGGACGCAGACCACGGCGCCCACCTGCACTGAGGTCGGCGTGGAAACGCGCACCTGCCAGAATTGCACCCACTACGAGACGCGCAACGTCAATGCGCTGGGGCATGATCCTCAAAACCACGCCGGCAAGGCCGCAACCTGCACCGAGGGCGGCTGGGAGGCCTATGTGACCTGCTCGAGATGCGATTATACGACCTACAAGGCGATTTCCACACTGGGGCATGACTACGAAAACGGCGCCTGCGCCCGATGCGGAGATGTTGATCCAGACGCGGCTGTGCAATGGAGCGAAGGGTTGTCGTTTGCGCTGAATGCGGATGGACAGAGTTATTATGTCAGCGGAATCGGCACGTGCACCGATACAAATGTCGTTATTTCGGCGGTGTATAATGGCAAACCGGTGACGAGGATAGGCGATGATGCGTTCTGGAATCGCAGCAGCCTTACGAGCATCACGATCCCGGATAGCGTGACGAGCATAGGCGATAGTGCGTTTTGCGGTTGCAGCATCCTTACGAGCATCACGATACCTGAAGGCGTGACGAGGATAGGCGCTTCTGCGTTCAACTATTGCCGCAGTCTTACGAGCGTCACGATACCTGAAGGCGTGACGAGCATAGAAGGTTGGGCGTTCAGCAATTGTAGCAGCCTTCAGAGTATCACGATAGGCAATGGCGTGACGAGTATAGGCGATTGTGCGTTCGAGCATTGCAGCAGCCTTACGAGCATCACGATAGGCAATAGCGTGACGAGTATAGGCAATATGGCGTTCAAAGGTTGCAGCAGCCTGACAAGTGTTCATATCAAAGATATAGCAAGTTGGTGCAAGA
>CAYXBY010000094.1:0-4607 GCA_964463325.1 uncultured Lachnospiraceae bacterium
CGAGACAGAAAGTACAAAGCATCGGCTTACCGATAAAAATCGGTCAAGCCAGCCCTGAAGCATGCAATACTTCCCCCCGCCCCGAGGCTGCAAGCCTCATAAGCGCCGAAGTATGCAATACTTTACTTTCCCTTATAAGCGCTGAGCGCCGATACCAGCTGCGCAAACGGCGCACGCTCGTCCAGCAAGCGGTAAAACTCCGAAATCATTTCGACATCCTCGGGCGCTGTGATGGAGCAGTACTTCTCCAGCGCCGACGCTACACCGTGCTCGCGCGTGTAGCCCGAGACCTCAAGCGCAATGGGGTCGTCCGGATGGTCAAACAACAGGCCTGCCGCAATTCCAACACCAATGTGCGCCGGAACACCGCCCATCTCACGCACCAGCTTGAAGGCACCGCCCAGACGGTCGCCTGCCGCCAGCTTGCGGCGAGGATCCTTACCAACGCGCAGCACATCGTCGATCAGCAGCGGATTCTCAAAGCGGATCATCAGATTTTCGACGAACTCAAGCAGGTCGTCTGTCTTGACATTGTGCCGCTTGGCCAGCGCACGCACCGACTCCAGCAGTGCGCGGGTCAGTATGTACTTGATCTCACCGTCGCAGGCGATGTCGTATATCATGTTGTAGCCCTTGAGACGGCCGTAGTAGGCCATCAGCGCGTGTCCCATGTTGTGCACCAGCAGCTTGCGCTCGATAAAAAAGCTGAAGGGAGAAAATGCGACCATGCTGTCGATCTTGGGCAGCGGCGCGCCGGCAGGACGGAACCCGGCCAGGTCAACAGGCAGCTCGCTGTGGTTGTCGGTGCAGACGGACAGCGGATTCTCGTCGAGGAAGCGCTGCGGTGTGGGCGGCACGGTGATACAGACCGACACGCAGACAAAGCCGATGTTCTTATTGAAGTAATCCTTGGTTCCCTCGGGTATGAAGGGCTCGACCAGACCGCGCAGGTAGGTATCCGAGCCGATCAGATTCTCGCAGATGAGAATATTGAGCGGCCGCGCACCACGAGCCTGACGCTCAATAATAGCGCGAGCCAGCAGCTCAGCTACGTGAGGAAGAATGTTAACGCCCAGGGCAGTTGCCAGAATGTCGGCGCCCGCGATGGTGTCGACGACAGCATCGGCATCGCGGCCATTGACGGCGCTGATGCGCTCCACCCACTCAGGCACGTATTCGGTGCCGCGGGTGACATAAATGGGATAGCGACCGGCGGCATTCAGCATGTCGACGAGCTGGGTGTTGACGTCGATAAAGGTGGTGTCCGCACCCGACAGATAAAATCTTTTGGCTATAAAGCCACGGCCGATGTTACCGGCTCCGTACATTACTGCTTTCATTTTGATAAAACCTGCTTTCTGCTTTATTTTATATAGCTTTTATTAACCTTGACAATGAGCCAGCCTCCACAGCTCCCCCTCGAGCAGGACGCCGTTTCGCGTCGGCTCGGGTGAGTCCTGTGAGGCGATGATGGTGCTGAGTGTGAAATTCTCGGCAATGCGTACAGCGCCCTCGAGCGTGCTGCCGTGTGTCAGGCAGCCGACCAGCACCGAGGTGAACACCTCACCTGTGCCGGGAAAATTACGCGGCAGGCGATCAGCTGATATGCAGGACAATCGACCGTTGGTGTGGTAGGCGTTTGTGATCGTGCTGCCGGTGCACATCCCGGTGATGACGATGTTCTTGACTCCGTACATGCGTTGCAGCTCGTTGCAAAGCGTTTCGGCGACACCGCGCAGCTGGCTCATATCCTCAAACGTGCCGCACTGCGGGTGGCCGGTGAGGAAGCAGGCCTCGGTGAGGTTGGGAGTGATGACGTCGGCCAGGCTGCAAAGCCGCGCCATGCCGGCGACCAGCTCGTCGTTGTACGTTGAATATAGGCTGCCGTCGTCGCCCATCACGGGATCGACCACGACAGGAACGTCGTCTCCGGAAAAATGCTTGATCACATATTCGACCGTTTCGATCTGACGTGCGCTGCCGAGAAAACCGCTGTATATGGCGTCGGGGCGCAGCTCGAGACGCTCAAAGTGACGAACGATGGCCTCCATGTCGTCGCTGAGGTCGTGGAAGTGGAGGTCGTCGAAGCCGCCGGTGTGAGTTGATAGCAGCGCCGTCGGCAGTGGAACGACCTGATGACCCATAGCGCTGAGGATGGGCATGACAACGGTCAGCGCACAGCGGCCGAAGCAGGACAGATCGTGTATAGCAAGGACTTTTTTCATATTATTCCAACCCATTTTAGAAAGATTTGTGGCAGGGGACGTTGGGCGGGACCCCCATAATGCTCTTCGAAGTCTCATTTTACAAGGTGACGTTTGATCTTGCGGGAGGTGGTCTTTTCAAATTCCGTCCGCCGTATCTCGACGGCGCGGATCTGCTTGTAGCTGACCAGCGTGCGGTTGAGCGCGTTGACCTGCTCGCGCACAGTCGCTGCGATGGCATCCATGTCGCTGCCCTCGGGGAAGTGAGCCGGATCGGGATAAATCACCGCCGTCAGAATGACAGCATCGCTGCCCTCCTTCTGGCGACCGACCACCACGCTCTCACCCACGCATTCCAGCCGTGACAGGTATTCCTCTATCTCCTCGGGGAAGACGTTTTTGCCGTTTTCCAGCACGATCACGCTCTTTTTGCGTCCCGTGATGAAAATATAACCGTCCTTGTCCATATACCCCTCGTCGCCGGTGCGGAAGAAGCCGTCCGGTGTGAAGACCTCGGCGGTCTCCTCGGGGCGCTTGTAATAGCCCAGCATGACGTTGTCGCCGCGCACAAGTATCTCGCCCTCGTCAAAGCCGGCGTCGTTGACGCGCTCGACATCGATCTTGACCTCACAGGACGGCACCGACGGCCCAACGGAGCCCCGCTTTGGCGCATAGTAGGGGTTGACGGCGATCAGCGGCGAGCATTCGGTGATGCCGTAGCCCTCGGTGATGGTGATGCCGAATTGCTCCATTTGCTCGGCGATCTCGGGGTTGAGCGGCGCACCGCCGCACACTATCTTGCGCAGTCTGCCGCCAAATGCCCCGCTGATGTCCGAAAACAGCACGCCGCGCAGGTCGATGCCGACATGCCGCAGCTTACCCGACGCGCTCAGCGCCGTGCGAAGCATTTTGTCCTTTTTCTTTTTGTGTGCCTCGTCCCAAATTTTCTTGTACATGGTGTTTACAAACAGCGGAACCAGCACCAGCCCGGTCGGGCGGAAGTATGTGAAATTGCGCATGACGCGCTTGAGCGAGTCGTTTATCGCGATGCGCATGCCGTAATTCATGGCTGCGAGCATGCAGCACAGCTCGTAGGTGTGGTGAATAGGCAGCGTCGAAACGATGGTGTCCTCGGGGAAGAATTCGACCGTTTCGCAGGCGGAGTTGAGCGCGCTGATGACGTTTTTCTCAGACAGCATAACGCATTTGCTCGTGCCGGTCGTGCCGGAGGTGAACAGCATTACCGCCATGCGCTCGAGATCCTCGGGCTCGGGCAAAAGGTCGGGCGTGATGCTGTCGGGCAGTGGCTGATCGAGCGGAGCGCCGAGGCTGGTGCTGCCCAGCTCCAGCAGCTTGGCATAGGGGAGGACGCAGCGAGGTGAGGCGGGATCGAGGTCATAGACCTCGTCGCCGGGCTCCAGCGGGACAAACAGCGTCACAGTCGGGTGGGTCTCGATGGCGTGACGGAATTTTTCGTTGAAGGCGGAGGAGTATACTATTGCGTCGACCTCGGCAAAGCTGAGAAAGCCCTCCAGCTGCTCGACATCGAGCTCGCGGTCGAGCGGGACGGCGACGTTGCCCGAGGCCACCGCGGCGGCGTAGGTCGCGACCCAATAGGGGGAGGTCTCGCCGATGACGGCAATGTGGCGTCCCTTCCAGCCGAGCGCCTCGAAGGCGGCCGCCTGGCGGACGATGGTGTCGGCCATCTCGCGGTAGGTCATTTCGTGCAGTACGCGCTCATGATCGTACCACATATAAAGAATTTTATCGTCTCGAGTGCGAAGTATTTGGGTAAAATGCTTCATGGACTGCACCGTTGTATACCGGCGCACGCTTTTTTTATGCTTTTGCATGCTTGTTACCTTTCAAAAATGGGTGCCAGGGAGGCGCGGCCTCCAATGACTCAGTTTATTATACTACATTTTGGGCAGAATTGCAATAGGGGTGAGAGAAAGTATTGCATACTTTGGCGCGGGGTGAGGCTTTTGAGGTGCTGCGTGCCTCGGCGCGCTTTTGCGGCAGTGCCGCTGGGGGGATTTCGCCGCCTGCGGGCGGCGACCAGCGCCACGCGGCGCTGGACCCGCGCCGCCTTTGAAAAGGCGGGCGAAACTTTCAAACAAGGGGAGGATGATGGTGAAGCGGGGTATGCCAAGCCTCGGCAAAGCCAGCGCACTTCAGCGCCAAGCCAGGTTGCATGGGAGCAGGCACCGGCCGCAGGCAGTGCACACAAATAACATTAATGCACGCAGTGCCTCGGGAAGAGCGGCGAGCTCTGGCTCCAAGCCCGGGGTGCCGGGGTGCCGGCCGCAGGCCCGCCCCCCCGCAATTAGTAAAATTTACCCAAAAACGGGGGGGTGGGGGCAGGGGGTGTGGGGGGAAAAGTAAGATTGAAAACATAAAAAA
>CAYXBY010000095.1:0-4406 GCA_964463325.1 uncultured Lachnospiraceae bacterium
CGCACGACGCCGCAAAACTGAGTTCAAAATCTCTCCGCGGCGTTAAAAGCACCCCCTCTCGGGTGCGGTCCAATAAAACAGTATAATAAAGTTTTCGGGAAGGCGGCATGAGTGATCATGCCGCTTTTCCGTTCATAACGTCATAGAGTAAATATAACAACCGTTCGAGCCAGCCCCGAGGCTGCAGGCCTCACACATAGCTAAACAACAGCCGCTTGGAATGCCTGTCCAGCGCATCAAAATTCGGGATCTCGTAGCGGTTGTCGTCCGCGTCGCGAACCAGCACGCGCGTGGTGCCGTACAGCATCTTGATGTCGCTGTGGCGGTTGCGAATGCGGAAGCTGATCTCGCCGCGGTCGGTCATAACGTGAAATGTCAGCGTGCCAAATTTGTCCTCGATGCCCAGCACCTGAGTGATGTGTGGAATGAGATAATATTCCTCAAAGCAGCCCTCAAGCGCCGCGCGGGAGTCGTCGTCCAGCTCGGACATCGACTTGATCAGCGCCACCTCGCGCTCCTTGCTGTCCAGCAGCGTTATGTAGTGCTCGGTGTCGGTCAGCGGGAAGAGACGCCGCGGCTCAAGATCCTCAAAGACCCGGCCGTCTGTCATGCTCAGGCGCACAAGGTACAGATCCGTGCGCTCGAGCTTGCCGCAGGTGCGGTCAACATATATTCGTGCCATCAGTCAAATCTCTCCTTTTCCTTATCGTGCGCCAGCTTGTCAGACATGGTCTGGATCTGAACCAGCCGATAATATTTGCCCTTCATGGCCAGCAGCTCCTCGGGCGTACCGCATTCGATGATCTCGCCGTTGTCCACCACCACTATCTTGTTGGCCTTGGACAGCGTCGAAAGACGGTGCGCGATCATAATGGTGGTGCGTCCGCTGATCAGCCGCTCGATGGCCTCCTGGATGAGGTGCTCGGTCTCGGAGTCGACGGACGCCGTCGCCTCGTCAAACACTAATATCGAGGGGTTTTTGAGCACCGCGCGAGCGATGGACAGCCGCTGCCGCTCGCCGCCCGAAAGTCCGACGCCGCGCTCGCCCAGCACTGAGTCGTAGCCGTCCGGCTGGCGGACGATGAACTCATGCGCATTGGCGATATCCGCCGCGCGGATGACGTCGTCGACGGTGTAACGCTTGTCGCCATAGGCGATATTGTTGAATATTGTGTCATGGAACATCATGGGCTCCTGCTGCACAAAGCCTATGCTGGAGCGGAAAAATTCCATGTCGATCTTGCGAATATTGACGCCGTCCAGCAGTATTTTGCCCTCGTAATGGTCGTAATAGCGGAGGAACAGGTTGACCAGCGTCGATTTTCCCGAGCCGGTCGTGCCGACAATGCCGACGATGTCACCCGGCTCGATCTTGAGATTGATATTCTTGAGCACCTTTTTGGTGCGGTCGAACGAGAACGAAACATGGCGGAACTCAATCTCACCGCGCACCTCGGGCAGCTTGTGTCCCTTGCCGAAATCGTGTTCGGGCTCGGCATCGAGAATGTCGAAAATACGCTCGGCCGAGGACAGCGCGTGCTGATATGAGTCGTTGAGGTTGGCGAAGAAGTTGACGGGCTCATAAAACATGGAGGCGTAGGTGATGAAGGAGACCAGCAGACCGACCGTCAGCACGCCCGAGGCGTTGGTCGCACCGATGACGGCCATGCCGCCCAGCATCCAGATGACCACCGAGCCAAAGCTGACAAAGCAGTTGACGACGGCGGGGTAGATGTTGAGTATCTTGCCCGCGCTGATGTCCGTCTCGTACCACTCTTCGTTTTTTTGCTCAAACATTTCGGTAGAATTTTTTTCATTTGTGAACGACTTTATGACCCTGATGCCGGGAATTGTATCGGTCAGCACGGACGACACCGCCGACCAGCGCCGCCAAATGCGGCGGTAGAAGGGCGCTATCTTTTTGGAGAAAATGCGCGCGCCGATGGCGACAAAGGGCACCGGGATGAGCGAATATATGGCCAGCCGCCAGTTCATGACCAGCATTATGACGATAATGCCCACCATCTTGAAGAACTGCACCACAACCTCCTGCGTGATACGCAGCATAAAGGATTGCAGCGTCGAGCTGTCGCCCGAGATGCGGTTGATGACCGAGCCGGTCGAGGTCTTGTCGTAAAAGCGCATGGGCAGGTGCTGGGCGTGCTCGTAAACGTCGTCGCGCAGTGTCTTGACTATGCGGTCGCCCGCCTCGCGCAGCATGTAGCCGCGGACGGCGCCGAGGCCGTATCTCACCACATATGTGGCGGCCAGCATGATGCCGATCAGCACCAGACTGCTCTGCACATTGAGGTCAAATTCGCCAAACAGCTTGATCTCGGTGCCGGCGAGGTTGCCGGGGACGAGTATATCATCCACCAGCGTGCGTGTGAGGAAGGGCGGCAGCAGCGCCAGCGCCGTCGTCACAACGGACAGCAGCACTGAGAAGACCAGCACGCCTATTTCGGGCTTCATGTACTTGGCCAGTCGCCCGATTATCTTGCTCTTGCTCTCGCAGTTGATGCAGTTGACGCCGGGCGCCGACAGCGTGCGTCCGCACTTGGGACAGACGGACAGCTGCTTTTCGTACGTTGCCTCAATGCTGCCCAGCGCCTCCTCGAGCGGCATGCCGTCCCGCACCGACTTGACGAAAAATACGGCGGCATCACAAAGCGCTGCTACCGCAAAGGTAAAGCGGTAGACATCCTTTGCTTCGCCGTCGCGGAAGCGCACGCGCATGACGCCGTTGCCGTACATGCGCTTGTTATAGATCTCGTCAACATCGGCAATACGATAGGAGCAGCTTCGCTCGTCGGTGTCGAAGCTGTAGGTAAAGAAGCTGTCGGCGCAAAAGACAAGGGCAACATGCGAGTAGCTCGCCTTTGCCGAAAGCTCTCCGACGATGGTGAAGAGAATGGGACCGTCCGCGCCTGCGGCGGCCTGCAGTCTGGCCATCAACTCAGGCTTGAGCTGCCGGTTAATGAGAATATCCATACTGTCCTCCGTTATTCGGATAATATTTGCCGGGGTTAAAAGTTACGTTATTTTAGCATAATTCGACACATAAGTCAACCGCCAAAGCACGTCGACACGATGAATTTGCTGTCAATTATGCCATGGTTATTGGTGATTTTGACGATAGCTCTTCCGCCCCCTTGACAAAGCCTCCGGGGCGCGGTAAAATAGGCTGAAAAGTATTGTGAGACGTGAGGATATTGAGTGTGGAACATGCAAAAATAAAGAGTAGCTACGGCTTTCGGGACGGTCTGCGTGACAGTGTGCCCATTGGACTTGGCTATATTTCGGTGGCCTTTGGCTTTGGGGTCTCGGCGGTGGCGTCAGGGCTGCCGTCGCTGGTGGCGGTGCTCATTTCGCTGACCAACATGACCTCGGCAGGTCAGGTAGCGGGCGTGGCGATAATGGCGGCGGGCGGAGGCCTCATTGAGATGGCGCTGACCCAGCTGACCATCAATCTGCGCTATGCGCTTATGAGCATTTCGCTGACGCAGCGGCTGGACGCCGGAATGAACAGTCTGCGCCGCGCCATAGTCGGCTTTGGCGTGACGGATGAGATATTCGCGGTGGCGGTATCCAAGCCGGGGGTGGTTGGCGCGCGGTATATGTACGGCCTTATCAGCCTGCCGTATGTCAGCTGGTCGCTGGGGACGCTGCTGGGCGCCGTGGCGGGCAATATACTGCCGGTGTCGGTCAAAAACGCGCTGGGCATTGCCATTTACGGTATGTTTGTGGCCATAGTGGTGCCGGTCGTGCGGCGCGAGAAGGGGACGGCGATAGCGGCTGCGGTGGCAGCGGCGCTGTCCTGCATTATAGCGTTTGTACCGCTTTTTGATTTTATAACCTCGGGCTTCAGCATTATCATATGTGCGCTTACGGCCTCGGCCGTGGCGGCGCTGCTCTTCCCTGTTGACGAGGACAGCCGCGAGGTTGACGAGGACGGTGAGGAGGTGACCGATCATGAATGAAACGCTCATGATATGCGCCTATCTTTTGGTCATGGCGGGCGTGACCTACCTCATTCGTGCGGTGCCGCTGGTGGCCTTCCGGCGCCGGATCCGCTCGCGCTTTATCCGCAGCATGATGTACTATCTGCCCTACGCGGTGCTTTCGGCCATGGTGCTGCCGGCGGTGTTCAGCTCGACGGGCAGTATCGTAACGGCGGCGGTTGGTCTGCTGGTGGCGATAGTGCTGGCATTTTTCGACCGCTCGCTGATAGTGGTGGCGCTGGGCGCCGCCGGGGCGGCGTTTCTCACCGGGGTTTTGATGAGGTGAAGTATTGCATACTTCGGCGCTGGTGAGGCTTGCAGCCTCGGGGCTGGTGAGGCTTGCAGCCTCGGGGCTGGGTTGACCGATTGTCAGCGGTAAGACGATTCTTTGTACTTTCTGTCTCG
>CAYXBY010000096.1:0-4373 GCA_964463325.1 uncultured Lachnospiraceae bacterium
TACTAAGCAGAAGTGGGGGGTCCGGGGGGAGGAACTAAGGGTTCCTCCCCCGCGGGCTGTTCTTTTGGTACTTTTCTGTCAGAAGACAGAAAAGTACAAATCATCGATCACAGCTGACGATCAGTCAAGCCATCCCCCCAGCGCCAAAGCATGCAATGCTTCAAATCACCCTAACGCGTGCCATGCCCTCGATCGCGCGGATGCGCTCAACAGTGTCCTCCGACACCTCGCCGCCGATCTCCAGCAGCGTGTAGGCGTTGTCACCCTTGGAACGGTTGATCATGTTCTCAATGTTGAGCTGCTCGGCCGACAGCGCCGCCGTGATCTGCGATATGATGGACGGCACGTTGGCGTGCAGCAGGCAGAGCCGCACGTCGCCGCTGTGCGGCATGCTGACATTGGGATAATTGACGCTGTTCTTGATATTACCATAGCGAACATAATCGTCCAGCTGACGCGCCGCCATGACGGCGCAGTTGTCCTCGGCCTCCTCGGTCGAAGCACCCAGATGCGGAATGGCTATCACACCCTCCACCCCGATCAGCTCGGGTGTCGGGAAATCGGTCACGTATGCGGCAACCTTGCCGGACGCCAGCGCGGCCTTGAGCGCCGCAGCATCCACCAGATCCGCACGCGCCAGATTGATAATACGGACACCGTCCTTCATCAGGCTCAGCGACTCGGCATTGATGGTGTTTTTGGTGGTCGGCGTGGCGGGAATGTGCAGCGTGATGTAGTCGCAATCGCGGTATATCTCCTCGTACGACGCCGCACGGCGCACCTCTCGCGACAGGCTCCAGGCCGCCTCGACCGACAGATACGGGTCACAGCCCATGACGTCCATGCCCAGTCCCAGCGCGGCATTGGCCACCATGCCGCCGATGGCGCCCAGGCCTATAACGCCCAGTCGCTTGCCCTGCACCTCAACACCGCCAAAGGCAGCCTTGCCCTTCTCGACCGTCTTGGCCGCGTCGGGATCATCCTTCAGCGTCAGCGCCCAGTCGACGCCGGCGGTAATGCGGCGCGAGGCCAGGAAGAGCGCACACAGCGTCAGCTCCTTGACGCCGTTGGCGTTGGCGCCCGGCGTGTTGAAAACGACAATGCCCCTCTCGGAGCAGCGCTCAATGGGTATGTTGTTGACGCCGGCACCGCAGCGGGCGATGCACAGCAGCTCGTCGCCGAGCGGCATGTCGTGCATGACGGCCGAGCGCACCATGATGGCGTCCGGCGCCTCGACCTCGGCACCAACCTCGTAATAGTCGCGCGCCAGCTCATTTGTGCCGACCGCGGCGATCTTATTCAGCAGCTTAACAGTCTTCTTCATCCTTCAAGAATATCTCCTTTGAAATGATATCCGGCTTGGCAGCGGCCAGCTCATCCAGCTTGCCGCGTATCGTGACCGCACTGCGACGGAAGGCAGCCAGCTCATCCTCCGTCCAGGTCTCCTCCAGCCGCCGCTCGACGCCGTTGACGCCGATGATGGACGGTATGCTCAGCGCGACGTCGCTGATGCCGTATTCGCCGGTCAGCGTGGTCGAGACCGAGGCGATGGTCAGGCGCTGGTTGAGCACCGCGTCCGCCACCGAGCAGACGCAGGCGGCGACGCCGTAATGCGTCCGTCCCTTGGCGGCGATTATGGTCGCGCCCATGGTCTTGACCTCGCGGGCGATCTGCTCCTTTTGCTCGTCGCCCCAGGCGATGCCGACATTGCGGCAGTATTCGTCCATGGGGACGCCGGCAATGGCCAGCCGGCTCCAGATGGGTATCTGTGAGTCGCCGTGCTCGCCCACAACCACGCCCTTGACGACCTCGGTGCTCAGCGAGACGTAGTCAGCCACGCAGCGCACCAGACGCGAGGTGTCCAGCACACAGCCGGTGCCGAACACCATGCCGTTTTCCAGTCCCATCCACTTGTCGCAGAGGTAGGTCAGCATGTCGTTGGGGTTGGAAACGACCAGTATCACGCTTCGTGTGTAGTATTTTTTGATGTGCTCGACGACCTCGCGCAGTATGCGGCTGTTGTCGCCGATAAGGTTGAGGCGGCTCTCGCCCGGGCGGCGGTTGCGGCCCGCCGTGATGACGATGAGATCGCAGCCGGCGCAGTCGCTGTAGTCGCCGGCGTAAACGCTCGAGGTGCCCATATATGGGATACCGTGCTGGATATCCAGCGCCTCGCCGCGCGCCTTGTTGTAGTCGATATCGATAAGCACTATTTCGCGCGCCAGGTTGCGCAGCGTGAGTGCATAGGCAATGGACGAGCCGACAAAGCCCGCTCCGATTATGGCGACCTTACGGTTGCCGGTGGTATAGTTCATTTGGGGTTATTTTCCGAGAAGCGCTGCATGAATTCAACCAGCTTCTCGACTCCTTCTTTTGGCATAGCGTTGTAAATCGAGGCTCTCATTCCGCCGACTGAGCGGTGACCCTTGAGGTTCTTGAGCCCGGCCGCGGCGGCCTCGGCGGCAAATTTTTTGTCAAGCTCGGCGTCGCCGGTGACAAAAGTGACATTCATCATGGAGCGCGACGACGGCTCGACGGGCGCGAGGTAATAGCTTTGCGAATCAAGGTAATCGTAAAGCAGCGCGGCCTTTTCGCGATTGAGCGCGGCCATGGCCTCAAGGCCTCCGATGGACAGCAGATATTCGTAGACCAGCTTGGCCATGTAGATGGTGTAGCAGGGCGGGGTGTTGTACATTGAGTCGTTGTCGGCGGCCAGCTTCCAGTCGAGCATGGCGGGCGTGATGGGCAGTGCGCCGCCCAGCAGATCCTCGCGGACGATGACGACGGTCAGTCCTGCGGGTGCCATATTTTTCTGCGCGCCGGCATATATCACGCCGAAGCGCGAGACGTCGACAGGCTCAGACAGAATGCAGGAGGACATATCAGCCACCAGCGGGATGTCGCCGGTGTCGGGGATGTAGTCAAATTTGGTGCCGTAAATGGTGTTGTTGAAGCACATGTGGACGTAGGACGCGTCGTCGCGGAAGGCGTCGCGGCCGACGTGCGGCACGTGGGTAAAGTTGTCGGCCTTGGTCGAGGCGGCCTCGACGACGTCGCCGTACTTTTGCGCCTCCTTGAAGGCCTTGCCCGAGAACTGACCCGAAACGAGGTAGTCAGCCTTGCCGGTGCGGCCGATCAGGTTGAGCGGGACGGCGGCAAACTGGGTGGACGCGCCGCCCTGAAGGAACAATATCTTGTAGTTGTCCGGCACCTGCATCAGCTGACGCAGCAGCTTTTCGGCGCCGTAGATTATGGGCTCGTAGTCGGCGGAGCGGTGGGACATTTCCATGACCGACATGCCGCTATCGCCGTAGCAGATCAGCTCTGCGGCGGCTTTTTCGAGCACAGGCAGCGGAAGCATGGAGGGGCCGGCGGAAAAATTATAAACTCTGTTCATAAATGACCTCCTGAGATCAGATTTGATTATTGATAAAAATTTAACGCACGAAATTAAATAATATTGAGATATATTATACACTTTTTGCAAGCGCAAGTCAACCGTTTGAGCAAAAAAAGCTGAAAAAAGCTGATTTTCACCATAAGCCACATGGTTTATGAAATATCGTGCGAGCAAATTATGCAGTTTTGCGGATGCGGCGGAGGTGCGCGAGGACGGCGAGGATGGCAAAGCGAGGTTGTTGAGGGCTATATGAATAAAATCGGAAGATTTAATGAAGATTATTTGAAATATATTCACAAAAAATATTGACAATTAATATTTTATGTGATACAATTAGTTAAATGCAAGACAAACCGCCTGCATTACATTTTTATCCGAGGTATTACATGTATACTGACAAGACACTCGTCTGCAAGGAATGCGGACAAGAATTCACTTTCACTGCCGGAGAGCAGGAATTTTACGCAGAGAAGGGCTTCACCAACGAGCCCCAGCGCTGCAAGGCTTGCCGCGACGCTCGCAAGAACAATCGTAAGAACGGCGAACCCCGCCAGATGTACGATGCCGTATGCGCCGAGTGCGGTGCAGCCTGCAAGGTTCCCTTTGAGCCGAGCGGTGACCGTCCTGTTTATTGCAGCGACTGTTTTTCTAAGAAATAAGTGATGCAAGCGATCCCGGTACACAATGTGTGCCGGGATCGCTTTTTGCGGGGGTGGGATTTCTGAGGCGCGGCATGCCGCACTGCTCTTTTGCGGTGGCGACTGTGGCGCTTTTTGAAGTATTGCATACTTCATTGCCCCCTCACCCCCTGCCCCCTCTCCCCGGGGAGAGGGGGATTTTTATTTTCTTGTCGGGGGAGGCGGCCGCAGGCCGCCTCCCCCGACACCCCCACCGGGGGCTTTCGCCGCCTGCGGGCGGCCGGGGGCTTTCGCCGCCTGCGGGCGGCCGGGGGCTTTCGCCGCCTGCGGGCGGC
>CAYXBY010000097.1:0-4354 GCA_964463325.1 uncultured Lachnospiraceae bacterium
GGGGCAGCACATCGTCGTCCAGGGCGGCACCTTTTACAACAAGGCTGTGCTGCGCGCGCTCGAGACCATCGCCGGAACAGAGGTCATCTGCCCCGACATATGCGGCCTGATGGGCGCATTTGGCGCCGCACTCATCGCGCGTGAGCGCTACAGCGGCACGCCAGGCGGCATGCTCAGCTTTGACGAAATCGCCGCACTGCAATACAGCAGCGTCACCACGCGCTGCGGCGGCTGCGAAAACAACTGCCTGCTGACCGTCAACACCTTCTCGGGCGGCCGCAAATACATAACCGGCAACCGCTGCGAGCGTCGCGTCGGCGGAAACGGCACCGAGCGCGGCGAAAGCATGGTCGACTACAAGCTGCACCGCATTTTCGACTACCCCGCCCCCACCGCCGCGCCCCGCGGCGTCCTCGGCATACCGCGCGTGCTGAATGTTTACGAAAACTATCCTTTCTGGGCGACATTTTTCGGCCGTCTCGGCTTTGAGCTGCGCCTCTCGCCCTTCTCCAGCCGCAAGCTGTATCAGCGCGGCATGGAATCCATCCCATCCGAGTCCGAATGCTACCCCGCCAAGCTGGCGCATGGGCACGTTCAGTGGCTGATCGACCACGGCATCGACACCATCTTTTATCCCAGCGTCTTTTTCGAGCGCTGCGAGACCGAATGTGCCAAAAATCACTACAACTGCCCCATGGTCATCGCCTACCCCGAAAATATCAAAAACAACGTCGAGGATATCACCTCGGGGCGCGCACGTCTGGTTCAGCCCTTCGTCTCCTTCACCGACGAAAAAATACTGACCCGCCAGCTCATCGAGCTGTGTGAGCGCGAATGGAGCATTCCCGCCGCCGAGACACGCGCCGCGGCGCACGCGGCCTGGCTTGAGCAGCTGGCCGCTAAGCAGGACATCCGCCGCGAGGGCGCTGCCATGCTTGAGCGCATGCGGGCAGCGGGCAAGCGCGGAATAGTGCTGGCCGGGCGCCCCTACCACTGCGACCCCGAGATCAACCACGGCATCCCCGAGATGATCGCCTCGTTTGGGCTGTTCGTCTTCACCGAGGACAGCGTTCCGGCGCACACCGAGGGCGGCCGTCAGCTGCGCGTGCTCGACCAGTGGACGTTCCACTCGCGCATGTACGACGCCGCAGAGTTCGTCAGCCGCAACGCCGACCTCGAGCTGGTGCAGCTCAATTCGTTTGGCTGCGGCCTTGACGCCGTCACCACCGATCAGGTCAACGACATACTGAGTGCCGCCGGCAAGCTGTACACCGTGCTCAAAATTGACGAGGTCAACAACCTCGGCGCGGCGCGTATCCGCATACGCAGTCTGCTGGCCGCCATGCGTGCCAAGACCGGCTGCAACGCCTCGCAAACGCCCTACGACTACCCCCGCGCCGAGTTCACGCGGGACATGTACGAGGCGGGCTACACCATCCTCGCGCCGCAGATGAGCCCGGTACACTTTGACTTAGTCGAGCCGGCCTTCCGCAAATACGGCTTTCACGTCGAGATACTCAACAACGCCACCCGCGCAGCCGTCGACATCGGCCTGAAATACGTCAACAACGACGCCTGCTACCCCTCCATCATCATGGTGGGGCAGCTGATGGAGGCAGTGACCTCGGGGCGCTACGACACGCACCGTCTGGCGCTGATCATGACGCAGACCGGCGGCTGCTGCCGCGCCAGCAACTACGTCGGCTTTATCCGTCGGGCGCTGGACAAGGCTGGCATGTCGTATATCCCCGTCATCTCGCTCAACGCCGGCGGCCTCGAGAGCAACAGCGGCTTTAAGATAACGCCGCCCATGCTGATGGACGGCATGCGTGCGCTCATTTGGGGCGATCTGCTCATGCGCTGCCTCTACCGCGTGCGTCCCTACGAGCTCGAGCCCGGCAGCGCCGACGCACTGCACGCCAAGTGGCGCAGGATATGTCAGGACACGCTGCTCGGCACCGAAAAGCGCTATTCCTACCGTCAGATATGCGAGGGCATCGTCCACGATTTTGACACGCTGCCCATCGACGACAGCTGCCGCCGTCCGCGCGTCGGCGTTGTGGGCGAGATACTGGTCAAGTATATGCCGCTGGCGAATAATCACCTGGTCGAGCTGCTGGAGCGCGAGGGCGCCGAGGCCGTGGTGCCGGATTTCCTTGATTTTATGTCAATGATGTTTTACGAGCGCGGAGTGCGCCAGCGTAGGCTGGGCGGGGCGCTCTCGCGGCGCATAGTGTCCGCCGTTGGCGTTGAGGCGCTGGAGCGTCTGCGCGCACCGGCCGCACGTGCGCTGGCCGCCTCGAGCCGTTTCGAGCCACCGGTCGATATCAAGACCGTCGCCTCCTATGCCGAGCCCTTCCTTTCGCTGTGCAATCAGTACGGCGAGGGCTGGTTCCTCTGCGGCGAGATGGTCGAGCTGCTGCATATCGGCGTACCAAATATCGTCTGCATACAGCCCTTCGGCTGCCTGCCCAACCACGTGGTGGGCAAGGGCGTCATCAAGGCGCTGCGCACCGCCTACCCCGAGGCCAATATCGCCGCTGTGGACTATGATCCCGGCGCCAGCGAGGTCAACCAGCTCAACCGCATCAAGCTTATGCTCTCCGTCGCCCGCGAGCGGCAGAAATAAAAAAGATCGCCCAAGGCCTGCGGCCTTGGGCGAATTTTTAATTAATGATTATTCCGGAACAACCTGATACCAAGTCGTGCCGTCGATGTCGATCGTAACGACCTTGTAGCCGTCCTCGATCTTGATGCCGGTCTGAGTAGCCTCATTCCAGCTATCGTTTCCGTGTCCCATCTTGTCCCTCGGGTCGTGCGAGAATGTACCACCCTTAATGATAATGGCACCTGGTCTTTCATTATAGATATTTGTGAAGCGAGCATTCTCCTCGCGGATAAACGTACCGCCCTCGACGATAATTCGGCCGCCATTACCTGCATACAGGAGATAATCATCCTCACCGCCTTGATTCCATGTTGACTTATAGGTACCACTCTGAATAATAACCTTAGAGCCTGTGCTTGCCCACACAACAAACCGGTTACTGGTCACAGTTGCGGTGCCCTTGAGAGTCAGCACATCGGCCGCGCCGTCGCGGGTTGCATTAACTTTAATTGCGCTGTAGCCGTCAAAGCCATTCGCATTGACATCGATGCTCAGATCGGAGACGAAATTGATCTCCTCAACGCCGGAGTTGATATAATTGCGCAGACCGGTGGTGAAGCTGAGCTGGGTATCCGTGCAGTTGGTCACGGTCGTGCCGGGAGCGGTGGTGTAATCATCAGGATCCTGAGCGACTTTACCGGGAGCGATCGCATAGTTCTTGCTGCCGTCAGCCTGGTTCCAGTAGAAGGTGCAGCCGTTGACCTCGCAGTCCTCAACACGCCCCTTGCCAGCTTGCGCATCCTGACCGTACTCGCGGAGCATACCGACCAGAGCAGAGGTGGTGTGGCAACCTGCAAATACGCTGTCAGAAACGGAGCAGTTATCCAGGTACAGAGTCGTGTGGGGATCATTGATGAAGGAAGCACCAATGAGACCGCCGAGGCGGGAACCGTTCTTATAATCCTGAAGGCTACCTCTGACAGTAGAGTTGGTGACGTTGACGTTCTCAAGCGTAACGTTGCCGTACTGATAGCCGATCACAACGCCGGCGAACTGGCCGTTGGTGTAGACCTGGGCATTGTCAAAGTTGAGGTTCTTGATGGTGAGGTCAACATTGGCGGTCTGGCCGATAAAGCCGATGTTCGAGTCGCCGCTGACGCGCATGTTGGAAATGGTGTGACCCTGACCGTCGATGACGACATCCGGGTAGTCGGCAGAGCCGTCCGACAGCCACTCGTCGATGGGCGTCCACTCATCGACCAGGTAGTAGCTCTTATACAGCGTGACTTCGGAATTGAGGTGGCCGTTCTCATCGCAGAGAAGGTCTCTCAGACCGGCAGCCGTGATGGGATCGCTGGTCTCAGCATTGCCCTGTACAGCCTCAACAGTGTAAGCGAACTTGCAGCTCTTCTCCTGATACTCGTTGCCGGCAGTCTCGGGGAGAGTGATCTCAACCGGAACAGTGATGGGATCAGAGCCGGGCGCAAGTTCAGTCCAAGCGCTTGCCATTGTATCGGTGTAATCGGTGCTACCGACCTTAACCTTGAGGCCAGCCCACAGGCCGTCGTCCGCAACCTTGGTGAAGACAGTGCGGTATTTGACAGTCACGTTGCTGTTGTTCGTGATCGTGATGTTGAAGGTGATCTTGTCACCGGGAACCATCTTGTCGATGGTGATGGTGTTGCCCTCATGGGTAGCGCTGGACTGATCCAGCTTTTCACCGAGCGTGGAGGTGTAGCTGATGTC
>CAYXBY010000098.1:0-4317 GCA_964463325.1 uncultured Lachnospiraceae bacterium
TCGTCACCTTAACCGGTTTTTTTGCGATTTCCCCGCGAAGCTGTTTGAAAGTTTTGGGGTGCAGGGGACTTTTTCAAAAGTCCCCTGCCGGGGCCCGGGGCAGAGCCCCGTGGAGCGTCCCCTGCCGGGGCCCGGGGCAGAGCCCCGTGGAGCGTCCCCTGCCGGGGTCCGGGGCAGAGCCCCGAGTAAACGACAATATTCATGCACAACCGGGAGGGTTTTGCATAAAATGATAATGAGCAGCGCGCCGGGGAGGCGAGGCTGCTGACACGCGGCGGCGCGTAGCGGCGCAGCCGGAAGGGAGGAAGCGTTATGAACTGCCTGTGCAACCTTTTTGATAATAACAACGTAATCTGGATCATAATCATCGCATTGCTGGTACTCAGCTGCTGCTGCGGCGGCTGATAGACAGTGCGGGGGCGGGCAGATGCCGCCCCCAATACTTTTTTGGCGTCAAATTCAAAAAAACTGTTGTGTGCGGGAGGATTTTGTTATATAATATAGGTTGGAAATATATACGGCGGCATTACCCGCCACGGAGGTCAAATGGAAAGGACACCACGACAGCAGCACATCCGCAACTTTTCGATCATTGCACATATAGATCACGGCAAATCCACGCTGGCAGACCGCCTGCTCGAGACGACGTCCGCCGTCGCCAAGCGCGACATGGAGGAGCAGATACTCGACAATATGGACATCGAGCGCGAGCGCGGCATCACCATCAAGGCGCGCGCCGTCAAGCTCAATTATACCGCCTCGGACGGCGAGACCTATGAGCTCAATCTCATCGACACGCCCGGGCACGTCGACTTTAACTACGAGGTCTCGCGCTCGCTCAACGCCTGCGAGGGCGCGCTGCTCGTCGTCGACGCCACACAGGGCATCGAGGCGCAGACGCTGGCCAATGCCTACCTCGCCGTCGACGCAGGGCTGGAGATATTGCCGGTCATCAACAAGATCGACCTGCCCTCAGCCGATATTGACGGCGTCCGCCGCGAGATCGAGGACATAATCGGCATCCCCGCCGAGGATTGTCCCGCCGTCTCGGCCAAGGTCGGGCTTAACATCGACCAGGTGCTCGAGCACATCATCACCGATATCCCCGCGCCCGTCGGTGACGAGAACGCCCCCCTGCGCTGTCTCATTTTCGATTCTTATTACGACAGTTACCTCGGCGTAGTGGTCTATGTCCGCGTCATGGACGGCTGCCTGCGCGCCGGACAGCGCATCCGCCTGATGTCAAACGGCAAGGAGTTTGACGTTGTCGACGTCGGCACACTGGAGGCCTTTGGCCTCAAAAAGGGCGGCTGCCTCATGGCCGGCGACGTCGGATACATCACCGCATCCATCAAAAGCGTCGGCGATACCCGCGTCGGCGACACGGTGACGCTGGCCGAGCGCCCCGCCGCCGAGCCGCTGCCCGGCTTCAAATCGGTGCAGCCCATGGTCTACGCCGGTATCTATCCCGCCGACGGCGCCAAATACGGCGACCTGCGCGACGCGCTCGAAAAGCTGGAGCTCAACGACGCCGCGCTGGTGTTCGAGCCCGAGACCTCCATCGCACTGGGCTTCGGCTTCCGCTGCGGCTTCCTCGGACTGCTGCACATGGAGATAATCGAGGAGCGTCTGGAGCGCGAGTTCAATCTCGACCTCATCACCACCGCCCCCAGCGTTATTTACGAGGTCAAGCACCGCGACGGTCGGCTGCTGCGCATCGATAATCCCTCAAATTATCCACCCGCCGACGAGATCGAGCAGGCCTTTGAGCCTGTCGTCAAGGCCAGCATCATAACGCCGACAGACTACGTCGGCGGCATGATGGATCTGTGTCAGGATCGCCGCGGCGTCTTCATCGATATGAAATATCTCGACACCGTCCGCGTCGAGCTGCACTACGAGCTGCCGCTAAACGAGATAATTTACGACTTTTTCGACGTGCTCAAGAGCCGCTCGCGCGGCTACGCCTCGCTGGACTACGAGCTCAAGGGCTATGAGCCCAGCAAGCTGGTCAAGCTGGACTTCCTGCTCAACGGCGAGCAGGTCGACGCGCTGTCATTTATAGTGCACGAGGATAAGGCCTATCCCCGCGCCCGCCGCATCGCCGAAAAGCTTAAGGATAACATACCGCGCCAGCTGTTTGAGATACCCATTCAGGCTGCCATCGGCGGCCGCATAATCGCCCGCGAGACGGTCAAGGCCATGCGCAAGGACGTGCTGGCCAAGTGCTACGGCGGCGATATCACACGTAAAAAGAAGCTGCTCGAGAAGCAGAAGGAGGGCAAGAAAAAGATGCGCCAGCTGGGCTCGGTGCAGGTGTCGCCCGAGGCGTTTATGGCCGTGCTCAAGCTGTCGGACGATGACTGAGCGCGGCGGCCGGGTCGGCATCTATCTGCATATTCCTTTTTGCCGCGCCAAATGCCGCTATTGCGATTTTTGCTCGCGCCCGCCGCGAGAGGACGAACTCCGACGCTACACCGCGGCGCTGTGTGCCGACATTGCCTCGCGACGTGCGACGCTGCGCGGGCGCGTCGCCGATACCGTCTATTTCGGCGGCGGGACGCCGTCACTGCTGACGCCGCGCCTGGTCGATCGGCTGCTGTGCGCGCTGTCGGATGTCGTCACGCTTGAGAGCGGTGCCGAGATCTCGCTTGAGTGCAACCCCGCGACAGTCGACGAAGCAGCGCTTGCCGAGCTGCGCCGCGCCGGCGTCAATCGGCTGAGCATCGGGGCGCAGAGCCTGTGCGACGACGAGCTGACCATGCTGGGGCGGCTGCACGACGCCGGAGCGGTAGGTGACACCGTCCGCACGGCGAGGCGGGGCGGCTTTGACAACATAAGTCTCGACATAATGTACGGCATACCGCTCCAGACGCGCGACAGCCTCGCGGCGACGCTGCGCGGAATTCTCGAGCTTGAGCCGCAGCATGTGTCGGCATACGGACTGCGTGTCGAGCCCGGGACGCCGTTCGGCGCCATGGAGGCGCAGCTGCACCTGCCCGACGAGGACAGCGTGGCGGACATGTATCTCGATGTCTGCGAGGCGCTGGAGGCGGCCGGAATAATGCAATATGAGATAAGCAATTTTGCCCGTCCGGGGCGCGAGTCGCGTCACAATCTGCGCTACTGGCGCTGCGACGACTACCTCGGGCTGGGACCGGCGGCCAGCTCCTGCATCGGCGGCGCGCGCTTTACCGTCGCACCCGATGTGGACAGCTATATTGACGGTCGGGTGCGCCTGGCGGAGCACGAGCAGCTGAGCGACGCCGACCGCGAGCTGGAATATTTCATGCTGGGTCTGCGGCTGGTCGAGGGCGTGCGCCGCGACAACTGCGCTGCCCGCTTTGGCGGCGAGGTTTATGACAAATATGCGGCGCGGCTGCGTGGCTATGTCGCACAGGGGCTGGCCACGGTCGACGAGCGGCGACTGGCGCTGACACGGCGCGGCATGCTGGTCAGCAATTCGATCCTGTGTGACATTCTTGAGCTTTAAGGACGGCTTGGAAATAAATTCTTTACAATTTAGTCGCAATTGCGTATTGACTTTGACACAAAGTTAGGGTACAATATAGTCAGAAAGTACATGAGAAAGGTCAGGACATAGCAATGGAGCTTGGTGATGAATTCTACACATTGACCGATGAAGAGGGCAATGAATATAAATTTGAGATGATAGGTCACTGTGAGCTGAACGGCACGGTCTATTATGCCTTTGCGCCCGCAGAGGGTGACGAGGATGATGACGGCTTCTGCGAATATACCATCCTCAAGGAGATCGTCAATGAGAACGGCGAGACCGAGTGGGTCTCCATCGATGACGACGACGAATTCGACGACGTCGCCGACTATTTTGACGATCTGTTCTCGGAGGAGATCGACTACGATTCTACCGAGGACGACAAAAAGTAATTTTCTTCCTGCGTGGTGCGTGATCGCCGGGTGTTAAGACCCACAACATGAAAAAGGAGTCCGAAATAATTGCCGAAGTGGTTTGCAGACCTCCTCGCCGCCTCCCCGATCGACTTGTCTCGGCAGGGCCGCGGGACGCTGGGAGCAGTAAAGCAGAGGATAGGACGCCGCCTTGCTATGAGCAGGGTTCCAAAATGCTTGGTGACACGGCCAGGTGGGAGATATTTGGATGAGGTGAAACGCTGCGCGTTTCATGGCTTTTTGCGGGCTGTGCCCGCAGCACTGCAAGGGCGGGGGCTTGGCTCCCGCCTTTTTTGAAGTATTGCATACTTCATTGCCCCCCTCACCCCCTGCCCCCTCTCCCCAGGGAGAGGGGGATATTTTATTTTCTTGTCGGGGGGAGGCGCC
>CAYXBY010000099.1:0-4298 GCA_964463325.1 uncultured Lachnospiraceae bacterium
CGGCGCGGATCCAGCGCCGCGTGGCGCTGGTCGCCGCCCGCAGGCGGCGAAAGCCACTGTCAAGCAGCGCTGAAGTATGCAATACTTCACCCCTCCCCGACGCGCGGCATATACTGTACCGAGTTCTCACGAAACGAGGTACACCATTGAAAATCACAGTTTTGTGCGGCGGGCACTCGCCCGAGCGCGACGTCTCGCTGGCCTCCGGCCGCCGCGTCGCTCAGGCGCTCAGAGAGCGCGGTCACGTCGTTTATACGCTCGACCTCGCGCGCGACGTCGTGCCCAATGCCGCGGGCGGGACGCGCGATATCGATATCATCAAAACCATTGATACACAAGACTTTTTGGCAGGCGTCCAGCCGCCGATCGGCCGCGGCGTGCTCGAGGCCTGCGCCCGCTCCGACGTCACATTTCTCGCCCTGCACGGCGGCATCGGCGAGGACGGTCACCTGCAAGCCGCGCTGGACTGCCTCGGCGTCCGCTACACCGGCTCGGGCTTGGTCGGCAGCCTGCTGGCCATGGACAAGGAGCTGACCAAGCGCCTGCTCGACCGCGACGGCATCCCGACCGCACCCTGGTGCTGCGTCCGTCCCGACGACGACCCCGACGCCGCCGTCGAGCGCATAACGCGCCGCGTCGGACTGCCCTGCGTCGTAAAGCCGTGCCGTGGCGGCTCGAGCGTCGGTGTCACCATGGTCGAGGCAGCGACCGACCTGCGTCGCGCACTCACGCAGTCGTGCGGCGACTGCCGCCTGATCGTCGAACGGCAGATACGCGGGCGCGAGCTGTCGGTCGGTATCCTCGGTGGGCAGCTGCTGCCGCCGGTCGAGATAATTATAAATGGAGGATTTTACGATTATGACACAAAATATCGCCCGGGGCGGGCGCGGGAGGTCTGTCCCGCTGACCTGACCGCCGCCGAGCTTGACAGGCTGAACGACTGTGCACTGCGGGCGTTCGACTGCCTGCGCCTCGACGGCTACGCGCGGGGCGATTTCATTCTGGACGCCGACGGCGTGCCGTGGTGCCTCGAATTCAACACGCTGCCCGGCATGACGCCCACCAGCCTGCTGCCAATGGAGGCCGCGGCGGTCGGTATCGATTACGGCGAGCTGTGTGAACGGATGATAATGCTTGCACTAAAATAAATATCCAAAAGGATGTATAATATGGAAGAAAAACAACAAAAAATAGATCTGCTGTCCTGCCTCCCGGAACAGCTGGAGCAGCTGATGACCGAGCTGGGTGAGCCGCGATACCGCGCACGACAGCTGTTTGAGCAGCTGCACCGCGGTCTGCTGCCCGAGCAGATGACCAACATAGGTCGTGCGACGCGCGCCCGCCTTGACGCCGTGTCGGTCTGTCGGCTGCCCGACGTGCGGCGGCGGCTGGTCTCGGCCATCGACGGCACAGTCAAGTACCTTTTCGGTCTGGCCGACGGCAATTGCATCGAGACGGTGGTCATGAAATACAAGCACGGAAACACGGTCTGCGTCTCGTCGCAGGTGGGCTGCCGCATGGGCTGCGCCTTTTGCGCCTCGACCATCGGCGGGCGGGTGCGCGATCTGACGGCGGGCGAGATACTGGGTCAGGTGATAATGGCGCAGCTGGATACAGGCGAGCGAATTTCCAATATTGTCATGATGGGCATTGGCGAGCCGCTGGACAATTTTGACAATGTGGCGCAATTTTTGCGTCTGGTCAATCACCCGCTGGGGCTAAACATCGGCTATCGACACATTTCGCTGTCGACCTGCGGTCTGGTGGACGGTATTCGGCGGCTGCGCGAGCTGGAGCTGCCCATTACGCTGTCCATTTCGCTGCACGCCTCAGACGATGAGACGCGGTCGCGCATAATGCCGGTCAATCGGAGGTATAATATTGAGCAGCTGATGGCGGCCTGCCGGGACTATTACGACGCCTCGGGGCGGCGGATCTCGTTTGAGTACACGCTGATCTCGGGCGAAAACGATTCCGAGGCGCAGGCGGAGCAGCTGGCGCGGCTGCTCAACGGTAGCCTGCGGCCGTCGACCCGCGATGGGCGGGAGGCCATGCCGATACACGTCAATCTGATCCCGGTGAATGCGGTCAAGGAGCGTGACTTTGTGCGTTCGGACGACGCGGCGATACGGCGATTTATGGCGGTGCTGGAGCGGCGTGGCATACGTGCGACGCTGCGGCGGCGGTTGGGACCGGATATCAATGCGTCCTGCGGGCAGCTGCGGCGGGAGGGGTGAAGCATTGCATGCTTCAGCCCGTGGCAAGTTACCTTGACTTTGGCTGATCACACCCACACGTCGCAAACGATATAGGGATAGTCTGCCGAGTCAAAGCTATCTTGCAAACAGTCCCGAGGCTGCAAGCCTCAAACAGCAGTGAAGCACGCAGCGCTTCATTTGCGCCCAAGTATGCAATACTTCATCCACGCCAAGGAGGAATCCATGAAGCTATCCGCTCGGCTCGCCGCGCAAACCAAACAGCTCTGGCTGGCGCTCGCCGCCACAACGGTCGTACTGATAGTTACCGCGGGCATTTGTATCGCCGTCATTCTCACGCCGCATCTGCCGGGCGCGAAAGCAGTTGCCGTGCCTGACATTTCGGCGTCCGGCATGCCCAACGACCCACATTTCAGCGTCACGACCCAATTCGAATACAGCATGGCACCGGCCGGCAGCGTCATTGCGCAAAGCCCCGCGCCCGGGACACGGCGCAAGGTCTCGCGCGACCACCCCTGCCGCGTCACCGTTACGCTCAGCCGCGGCCCACGCAGCGTCACGCTGCCCCCGCTCGCCGGGCTTGACAGCTCCGCCGCCTCGGCGCGACTGCGGGCGCTCGGGCTGGATATCTCTATCGAAAATGTCGCCGGCCCGGCCGGGCAGGTCGTCTCGACCGACCCCGCTGCCGGTGCGACGCTATCCACAGGTGACTGCGTTCGGCTGAGTGTCGGTTGTGACTTAGTTACAGTCCCCGAGCTGCGTGGACTCAGCGAATCTGCCGCGCGTCAGCTGCTCGAGCGGCTGGGTCTCGAGGTCGCACACAGTGAGTACGAGCACTCGTCCCGTCCCGCCGGCACCGTCACGCGACAGAGCGCCGCGCCCGGCACCACGCTGCCGCTGGGCGCCTGCGTGCTGATGACGGTCAGCCTGGGATAGTGTGTAAAATGGTCGTACAACCATTAAATTGATAAATAAATACCATAATAAGGTGAAATTATGCAGGAAAAAGTACGAATCACAGGCCTGAGCGGCGGACTTTACAGCGTCGAGGACAGCCGCGGCGAGACGCTGCAATGCCGCGCGCGGGGCGTCCTCCGCCACAAAAATCAGCGGCCGCTGGTGGGTGACCGTGTTACGCTGTCGGTCGAAAAGACGGGGCGTGACGGCGAATCGATCGTCATTGACGAGATATTGGAGCGCAAAAACGCGCTCATTCGCCCGCCCATGGCCAATCTTGACTACATTTTCGTCACGGCGGCGGTCACATCGCCCGAGCCTGATCCATTTATGCTGGACAAGCTGACCACAATTGCTGAATATAACCATATTCGTCCCGCCATCGTGCTGACAAAATGCGAGCTGGACGCGGCAGCGGCGGCGCGGTTGAGCGACATTTACCGCACGACCGGCTATGAGGTGTTCGCGCTCAGCAGCTACACAGGCGAGGGCGTCGCGGCGCTGGAGCGCTACATAGGCGAGCTGCCGACGGACAGCATTTCGGCGTTTGCGGGCGCGTCGGGGGTAGGTAAATCGTCGCTGATGAACCGTCTGTTTCCCGACCTGCGGCTTGAGACCTCCGAGATCAGCCAGCACACGCAGCGCGGGCGGCACACGACGCGCAGTGTGACGCTTTACCGCGTCGGCGGTGGCTACATAGCGGACACGCCCGGCTTTTCGATGCTGGATTTTGAGCATTTTGATTTTTTTACCAAGGATGATCTACCCGGCACCTTTCCCGAGTTTGCGGAGCTTTTGGGGACGTGTCGCTACACGAAATGCACGCATACCTGCGAGGACGGCTGCGAGATACTGCGTGCGGTGGCGGACGGGCGCATTGCGGCGTCGCGGCACGCCAGCTATCTGGAGCTGTACCGTGTGCTGAAGGACAAGCATGCTTGGGGAAAGTGAAGTATTGCATACTTCATTGCCCCCCTACCCCCTCTCCCCAGGGAGAGGGGGGTTTTTACGTGGGGATTTCGCCGCCTGCGGGCGTGGGGATTTCGCCGCCTGCGGGCGGCGACCAGCGCCACGCGGCGCTGGACCCGCGCCGCCTTTGAAAAGGCGGGCGAAACTTCAAACAAG
>CAYXBY010000100.1:0-133 GCA_964463325.1 uncultured Lachnospiraceae bacterium
AAACCGTTGATATTACTGCGTTTTTCAAAAAGTTCTATATCGCCACTCGTACCAAGAAGCCGAGGCGGCCTTCACGGTCGCCTCGGTTTCTTTGTGAGGGTACGTTGACATGAGCCTCGCAGCACCGCGTAGC
>CAYXBY010000100.1:233-4260 GCA_964463325.1 uncultured Lachnospiraceae bacterium
TTTTGCAATCAAACAGACGCAAAGCGTGGTTCGTAAGTCCTGTTGCCCGCACCAAGAAACCGAGGCGGCCTTCACGGCCGCCTCGGTTTCTTTGTGAGGGTACGTTGACATGAGCCTCGCAGCACCGCGTAGCGGTGGCTGCTGCTTTGCGGCGGCGAGAGGGCGAGTTTTGCAATCAAACAGACGCAAAGCGTGGTTCGTAAGTCCTGTTGCCCGCACCAAATAAGGAACAGTAGATTGATACAATCGTATCGACCTACTGTTTTCTTTTTATCGTTAAAAATTGACCGAAAGTCCTTTATTTACAAGGACTTTTTTGCTTTCGTGGTGCATTTCGGTATTTGCGGTGCCTATATGTTGTACCTTGGAACCCTAAAAATACAGAAAAGCACCACTCCCCGTCAAGGTGTAGTGCATTCCTATCGCTAAAAGATTGGTATTCGTTAAATTACTGAATTAGCGTTTGCCAAGTTCAATATAGTCTAATTTGCAAAGTGCATACGTGCTGTTGTGTCCGTTGTCGCTAACCTGGATTTTTCCGTTTTCAAGAGTAATGATTCTTTCCGAGCCGTCCGTTAATTTTACATACAATTCATCGTAAGACCAATGGTGGAATATGCGGATGGAAACGATTTCGTCAACAGAAATACCATCAAACCGGAGCGCGGCACGATTTATAATGCAATGCAAGGACTTGCCCCAAGCGTCCTTCGCCCTAACCGGTGCTTTTTCGATTTCCCCGCGAAGCTGTTTGAAGAAAAAGAAATCCGGCCAGGCTCGAGAACGCCCCAGGCGTCCTTCACCCTAACCGGTGCTTTTTCGATTTCCCCGCGAAGCTGTTTGAAAGTTTTGGGGGGCCTGGGGGACTTTTTCAAAAGTCCCCCAGCGGGGTACGGGGCAGAGCCCCGTGAGTACAAATTATTCCTTGTCCTCGTCCTCGAACTCATCGAGCACGGCAAGCTTTTCGCCGCACTTGGGGCAAACGAGATCCTCAAGCTTTGTATTGCAGGAGAAGTGCAGCATCTCGCCGCATGCCGGGCACTCGATACCGCAGCAGTCCTCGTCGCAGCAATCGCAGTCGCCGTCGCAGCAGAGCTCGTCATCATCGTCGTCGTCGCAATCGTCGCAATCGCAGCAATCGCAATCGTCGTCGTAAAGGTACTCCTCGACCTCGCCGAGATCCTCATCGATCTCCTCGATATAGTCGTTGAGGTACTGAGTATCGTCCTCAAGGCTCTCGATATCCTCAGCCATCTCGGAGCAGAGGTCGATCAGCGCTACGAGCAGCTTGCCCTCGGCGCTCTCGCGGTCGAAATTCAGGCCGTCAGCCAGTCCCTTGAGATAAATTGCTTTTTCCTTGGTATTCATGGTGTTTGATCCTTTCGTCAATTGTTATGCGCGAGACAGATACTCGCCGGTGCGGGTGTCGATCTTGATCTTGTCGCCGGGGTTGATGAACAGCGGGACCTTAATGTCGGCGCCGGTCTCAAGCGTTGCGGGCTTGAGGGTGTTGGTGGCGGTGTTGCCGGCGAAGCCGGGATCGGTGTCGGTAACCTCGAGCTCGACAAATGTAGGCGGCTCGACGTTGAAAACGTTGCCCTTGTAGGAAATGATCTTGCAGATCATCTCTTCCTTGACAAACTTAAAGTTATCGGGCAGCTTGTCTGCATTGAGGGGCAGCTGCTCGTAGGTCTCGAGATCCATAAAGTAGTACAGATCGCCGTCGGTGTAGGAATACTGCATGTCCTTGCGATCGATGTAAGCGCTCTCGAACTTATCTGTCGGAGAGAAGGAGCGCTCGATCACGGCGCCGGAGATGACGTTCTTGATCTTGGTGCGCACGAAAGCGGCACCCTTGCCGGGCTTAACGTGCTGAAATTCGATAACCTGAAACACGCTGCCGTCCATCTCGAACGTAATGCCGTTTCTGAAATCGCCTGCTGTTACCATTGAAATATACCTCCAATAACGTATATATTAAGTCATTTTTCCGTGCACCGCAGCGCACAGCTCATAGTTATATTATATTGTACTACAAAAAGCCCGACATTGCAATAGCTTTTTTGAATTTCTCTCGTCCACACGCAATTTTTTTGAAAAAATATGCTTAAAAGCGCTAAAATTGCGCATGACTGTTGAAAAAAACGGTGTGATATGTTATACTAATACCAATAATTAAATGGAGGATGGGATATGCTTTCAACTGTTCGCGGCGCCGGGCTTTACGGAATAGACGGCTTTATGGTGACGGCCGAGTGCGACTGCAATGACAGACTGTACCATTTTGAGCTGGTCGGCCTGCCGGACGCCGCCGTCAAGGAGGCCAAGGAACGAGTGCGCACCGCCTGTGAAAACAGCGGCTGGCCGTTCCCGGATTCATCGGTGACGGTCAATCTCGCGCCCGCCGACCGACGCAAGGAGGGCTCGGGCTTTGACCTGCCCATCCTGCTGGGGCTTTTGCGCTGCTTCGGGCATATCGATCCCCGCGCGGACCTCATGGGGCGTTGCTTTGTGGGTGAGCTGTCGCTCTCGGGCGAGCTGCGCCCGGTGCGCGGCGTGCTGAGCATGTGCGCGGCGGCTCAGGAGGCCGGTCTGCGCGAGTTTTACGCGCCGGTCGCCAATGCGCGCGAGGCGGCGACGGTCGAGGGCATCGACGTTTATGCGGTCAAAAACGTGCGTCAGCTGGTCAGTCATCTCAACGGCGAGCAGCGCATGACGCCGGTCGAGCGGCAGCCGTTTGCGGCGGGCATGACCTCGGGCGACGCACCCGACTTTTCGGACATTCGCGGTCAGGTCTTTGCCAAGCACGCCATGGAGGTGGCCGCGGCCGGCGGGCATAACATACTGCTCATCGGCCCGCCCGGGACAGGCAAATCCATGCTTGCCAAGCGACTGCCCACCATTCTGCCGCCGCTGAGCTTTAGCGAGGCCATTGAGAGCACCAAGATACATTCGGTCTCAGGGCTTTTGGACGAAAACACCTCGCTGCTGACGGTGCGTCCCTTCCGCGCGCCGCACCACACCATGTCGACCATCAGTCTGGTGGGCGGCGGGTCGTATCCGCAGCCGGGCGAGATATCGCTGGCGCACAACGGCGTGCTGTTCCTCGACGAGCTGCCCGAGTTCCCCAAGCAGGTGACCGACGCGCTGCGTCAGCCGCTCGAGGATCGTCGCGTCACCATCACGCGCGCCAGCGGGCGTGTGACCTTCCCCTGCTCCTTCATGCTGGTGGGGGCGATGAATCCCTGCCGCTGCGGCTATTTTGGCCACCCGACGCGAAAGTGCACCTGTCAGCCGGGCGAGGTCAAGCGGTACATATCGCGCATCAGCGGTCCGCTGCTGGATCGCATGGATATACAAATTGAAATGCCGTCACTGAGCTACGACGAGATATCGCAGGTAGAGCCGACGGAGTCGTCTGCCACAGTGCGGGCGCGTGTGATAGCGGCGCGTGAATTTGCGCGGCGGCGCACAGGCGGGGCAGTCGAATGCAACGCCAAGCTGGACGCGGCGGGCATTCGTCAGTTTTGCGTGACGGATAGCGAGGCTGATCAGCTGCTGCGTGCGGCATATGACCGGCTGGGGCTATCGGCGCGCGGCTATGATCGCATTATGCGCGTCGCGCGGACGATCGCCGATCTTTACGCCAGCGATATTATTCATGCGGAGCACATTGCGGAGGCTATTCAGATGCGGAGTCTGGACAAAAAATACTGGGGCTGAGGTGAAGTATTGCATACTTCGGCGCCGTTTGAGGCTTGCAGCCTCGGGGCTGGATTGATCGATTCTCAGCTGTGATCAATGATTTGTACTTTTCTGTCTTCTGACAGAAAAGTACCAAAAGAACAGCCCGTGGGGGAGGAACCCTTAAGTTCCTCCCCCCGGAGCCCCCCACTTCTGCTTAGTACGTCCCGACCGGCGTTTATCATGCCGCAAATGAGAATTGGACAAAAGCTTTCAGTGGACGATCATTCACGGCAATTCTCATTTGCGTCACCGGCGTTCGGAGGGTTCGGCCCCATCCTTT
>CAYXBY010000101.1:0-4176 GCA_964463325.1 uncultured Lachnospiraceae bacterium
CCTTGTCACATGGTTCAAGTCCAGTAGGGGGAGCCAAAAAGAAAAAGGAGAGCAACAGCTCTCCTTTTTCTTTTTCTCCCCACTTGATTTGAGGCGTAGCGACATCCCGGCGCAGCTTGCTGCGCACAGGGGCAAGCTTGCCGCAGGGAAGCTTGCGGCGAACGTTAGTGAGCCTTGTCACATGGTTCAAGTCCAGTAGGGGGAGCCAAAAAGAAAAAGGAGAGCAATGATATGTTCCGGTCATCTCGTTTTATATATGATTGGTGATTACAATTTGATAAAGGGCTTATCTGACGGTTACTGTTTTGTATATACGATTCTCACTTTTATTGACGGATTGTTTCTTCGTTTCAATTTGATATTAACCGAGATACCAAATATGATCGCAAACGCATAAGTAAAAAGTGATTACTATTATAAGGGAAGACTCAACCATGTAGTGATCAGATCGAGTTGGACGAATTTGCCGTTGATATACCAACGCGCACGTTTCCAAGCGGTATTATCGGCTGTTCTCCAATCCGACTCATACGCATATCTTCGATGCTCGTTCCCAATCTGTCGTGCCGGGATCCAACCATGAACAAAAATGTAATGTTCGGTTTCAAAGAAATCCACACACGCAGGAATCAGCTCTGTATAGAAAGGTGTCCTTTTCACCCTGTTTGTAAAACGTCTGTAATGTTCAAGGGGGAGCTTTGCAAAAAATCATTATGCACCCGTCAAAACCGTTCACGCCGTTGTTTCGGACAAGCAGAAAGAAGAAACATTCTCAAAATATCTGGAAATGATAATATCACCGAGTTGATAAGCGGCTTTCTGCGAAAAGAAAAAGCGGAGGTTCGGGTTGTATTTATTCGCAAATACTATTTCTTTGATTCAATCGGTGACATAGCAAAAAGATATATTTTGCCGATGATATGCTCGATCTTGTGACCTTTTCTATACCTTTTTTCTATGTTGGTCTCACATCAATTGTAACACTACACCCCGCCCCGTCAAAAATCCAAAAAGGCCTTGACAATCCACGCAAAGTGTGATACAATAGAATGGCATAGGGGAGTAGTCCGCGCGAAAGCGCGCTCCGCGTCAACATCATGGCAAGTGCGCAAAGCACCGCCTGGCACGGAGATTGCCGCCCCCGCGGTATTGAACGAGACTTGTGCGCGGTTTTCCGTGCATTTGTTTCGTTATTTTTTTACCCCCACACTATTTTTTAAGGAGAGAAAGCCTTGAAACACTACTTTGAGTCTGTCCTCCGGGTGCTCGAGCACACCGCATCGACAGAAACCGGCCTCAGCTCGGCTGAAGCCGCTGCCCGCCTCGAGCAAAACGGTCGTAACCGCCTCGAGGAAGGCAAAAAAACTACCATGCTCCAGCGCGTGCTCTCACAAATACTGGATCCCATGGTGCTTATTCTCATCGCAGCTGCCGTCATCTCGGCTGTCACCGCTGCGCTGCAAAATGAGTCGTTCACCGATGTCTTCATTATTCTGTTCGTCGTCGTGCTCAACACCGTGCTCGGTGTCGTGCAGGAGAGCAAGGCCGAAAAAGCTATTGATGCACTAAAGGAAATGTCCGCCGCCACCTCAAAGGTCATCCGCGACGGTAAGCTGGTGCACATCAAGAGCGAGGAGCTGGTAATCGGCGACGTCGTCATACTTGAGGCCGGCGACGCCATCCCCGCAGATGGTCGACTCATCGAATGTGTCTCGCTCAAGGTCGAGGAGGCCGCGCTGACAGGTGAGTCAGTGCCGGTCGAGAAGACGGCCGACGTGCTGAGCAGCGAGAACGGCGACGTCACGCTGGGCGACCGCATTAATATGGTCTACATGGGCAGCTGCGCCGTCTACGGACGCGGCAAAATGGTGGTTTGCGCCACCGGCATGGACACCGAAATGGGCAAGATCGCGTCCGCCATCGCCTCCGCCGAGGAGGGCGAGACGCCGCTTCAGCAAAAGCTGTCGCAGCTGAGCAAAATGCTGACCTGGCTGGTGCTGGGCATATGCGTTATTATGTTCGCCGTCAGCCTTATCAAGGACGGCTTCGCGTTTGATACCATCCTGACCTCCTTTATGCTGGCGGTCAGCCTGGCCGTCGCGGCCATTCCCGAGGGACTTGCCGCCGTCGTCACCATCGTGCTGTCCATCGGCGTGACCAAAATGTCCAAGCGCAACGCCATCATCCGCAAGCTGACGGCCGTTGAGACGCTGGGCTGCACGCAGATCATCTGCTCCGACAAGACCGGCACGCTGACGCAGAACAAAATGACCGTTGTCGAGCATTCGGGCGACGACGAAAAGCTGCTCGCCACCTCGCTGGCACTGTGCTCCGACTCCGAGCTGGACGAGAACGGTCTGGCCGACGGCGACCCGACGCAGGCGGCAGTCGTCAACTACGCCAATGCGATCGGCCTGCCCAAGTACGAGCTGACCGCGCGCTATCCGCGCGTTGCCGAGATACCCTTCGACTCCGAGCGCAAGCTCATGACCACGCTGCACACCCGTCCCGAGGGCGGCCTGATACAGCACACCACCGGTGCGCCCGATGTCGTCATTTCGCGCTGTGACCGTTATCTTGAGGGCGGCAAGATACTGCCCATGACCGACGAGCGCCGCGCATATTACATAGCCGAGAACAAGCGGCTGGCTGATCAGGCGCTGCGCGTCCTGGCCGCGGCCTACCGCGAGCACGACGCCGCTCCCGACGAGCTGACGCCGGCGTACGAGTCCGGGCTGATAATGATAGGCCTGGTCGGCATGATCGACCCCGTCCGTGACGAGGTTCCGGCCGCCATCGAGCGCTGCCGCGAGGCGGGTATTCGTCCCATCATGATCACGGGCGACCACCGCGACACAGCCGCTGCCATCGCAATGCAGCTGGGCATCATAACCGATCCGTCGCAGGCCATCACGGGCGCCATGCTGGACGAGATATCGGATGAGGATTTCCTTCGTGACGTTGAGCTTTACGGCGTTTATGCGCGCGTCAAGCCCGAGCACAAGTCGCGCATAGTCAACGCATGGCGCGCCCGCGGCATGGTCACGGCCATGACGGGTGACGGCGTCAACGATGCGCCGTCCATCAAGAATGCCGACATCGGCATCGGCATGGGCATCACCGGCACCGACGTCACCAAGAACGTCGCCGACATGATACTTGCCGACGACAACTTTGCAACCATAGTTTCGGCCGTTGAGGAGGGTCGTCGCATATACGACAACATCCGCAAGGCCATACAGTTCCTGCTGTCCTCCAACCTGTCCGAGGTCATCAGTATTTTTGTGGCGACGCTGTTCGGCTGTGTCATTCTCGAGGCGCCGCACCTGCTGTTCATCAACCTGATCACCGACTCGCTGCCGGCGCTGGCGCTGGGCATGGAGAAGGGCGAGACCGACATAATGAAGCGCAAGCCGCGTGATTCCAAGGCAGGCATCTTCTCGGGCGGCGTTGGTGTGAGCGTGTTCTATCAGGGCTTTGCAGTCGCAGTGCTGACGCTTGTTGCCTTCTACATTGGAGAATGGATCGAGCTGCCGGACAAATCCATGTTCAGTCTGTTCAATATTGAGAATGCGCACGATGGCATGACCATGGCGTTCCTGACCATGTCCATGTGTGAGATATTCCATTCGCTCAACATGCATTCGCAGAAGGGCTCGATCTTCAAGCTGCGCAATATAAACTGGTGGCTGATCGGCTCGATGGGTGCGGCGCTGGTGCTGACCACGGCGGTCATTTACGTGCCCTTCCTCAAGGATCTGTTTGGCTTCACGCACATCAGCCTTGTCGAGTACGCCATTGCCATGGGGCTGGCGCTGCTGATCATACCGATTGTTGAGCTGGCTAAGCTTATTCACCGGGCGGTGGATAAGCGGAGAGGGTGAAATGCTGCGCGTTTCATCGCTGCTTGAGGCTTGCAGCCTCGGGGCTGGATTGACCGATCGTCAGCTGTGATCGATGATTTGTACTTTTCTGTCTTCTGACAGAAGAAGTAACCGTTCAGACCCGCCAAGGGCGGTCTGAACCAAAAGAACAGCCCGCGGGGGAGGAACCCTTAGTTCCTCCCCCCGGAGCCCCCCATCTCCGCTTAGTACGTCCCGACCGGCGTTTATCATGCCGCCAATGAGAATTGAACAAAAATTGCCGTGGGCATCAGCTCACGGCAATTCTCATTTG
>CAYXBY010000102.1:0-4116 GCA_964463325.1 uncultured Lachnospiraceae bacterium
GCCGTTTTTTGAATTCCGCAAGCCTCCGGGCACCCGTAAGACTTTATCTCTCCCCCGTGTTTGAAGGTTTTTGGGGGTCTGGGGGACTTTATGAAAAAGGATCCTGGCTCTCCAAGAACTTTCATCAAAAAGTAATAGTGGCATTCGGGCATGGCGTTTTTTATCCTGACCGCTGCGCTTTCGCTTTCTGCGCGAAGCATGTTTGAAAGTTTTTGGGGGTCTGGGGGACTTTTTCAAAAGTCCCCCAGCGGGGTTCCGGGGCAGAGCCCCGCAATTAATATCTTACAAATCTCGCGATAAAGAATCCGTCGGTGCCGTGGGTGTCGGGGGCGAGGGCGAGGTGGCCGGCGGCGGGTACAGATGGAATAATATCCAGGGGCAGCGGGCGGAATTCGGGGTGTGCGGCGGCGAAGCGCGCGACTACGTCCTCGTTTTCGGCGCGCAGCAGCGTGCAGGTCGAATAGACCAGCACCCCGCCCGGCCGCAGGTAGCGGCAGCAATTGTCGAGAATAGCGTACTGTATTTCGGGCAGACCGGCCGCCACCTCGGGCGGCTTGTGGCGTATTTCGGGCTTTTTGGCCATAACGCCGTAGCCCGAGCAGGGGGCGTCGCACAGCACGCGGTCTGCCTGACCGACAAGCTCGGGAATGAGCTGTCGGCCGTCCGCCTCGGCGGTGTCGATGATGCCGATGCCCAGCCTCTCGGCGCCCGAACGAATAAGCGACAGCTTGCTTTTGTGCAGGTCAAAGCAGGTGATGTGACCCACGCCGCCCATGCACATTGCCGCGCCGAAGCTTTTGGAGCCGGGCGCGGCGCAGATGTCCAGCACCCGCATGCCGGGACGGGCATCCAGCGCCTTCACACACAGCTGCGAGGCCTCGTCCTGAACCATAAAATCCCCCTCGGCAAAGCCGGGCAGCGCCGTGACAGCCGTGCTTCCGAGACGTATTCCCTGCCCCGACAGCGCCGTCGGCTCGGCAGAGATGCCGGCGCCGCGCAGGCGGGCGAGGTAGTCGTCCCGCGACAGACGCAGCGTGTTGACCCGCAGCGTCAGCTCGGGCTCGCGGCTCATAGCAGACAGCAGCGACTCCAGCCGTTCCGCGTCAAAATCCTCGAGCAGCCGGCGGCACAGCACCTCGGGAAACGAATATTTGACCGCCAAATAGGCCGCCTCGTCCTGCTCACGGCGCGGCAGCGGCAGCTCCGCCCCGCGGCGCAAATATGTGCGCAGAACGGCGTTGACCAGCCCCGCCGCGCGGCGCGGCGCCAGCTCCACCGTCTCGCTGACGGCGGCATGCGGCGGTATGCGGTCGAAATAGATCAGCTGGTACAGCCCCAGCCGCAGTATCATACGCACCTCGTCCTCCAGGCGTGTGCCCGGCGTCACGAGATGGTCGATATAATAGTCCAGCGTCGTCTGACGCTGTATCACGCCCATGACCAGCGCCGCCATAAGGGCGCGGTCGCGCGGGTCGGAGGCGCCGTCATCGGCGCGCAGCACGGCATCGAGACTTAACCCCGCATACCCTGCCGAGGCCTTCATGCGCATAAGCGTGCGCAGCGCGGTCGCGCGGGCGTTCATCTGCGGCGTCCTCCCGAGGCGATGAGCACCAGCCGCAGCAGGCTGAGCAGCGACGACGCCAGCGCGGCGACGTATGTCAGCGCGGCAGCGCTCAGCACGCGGCGCGAGGACTCAAGCTCGGCGGCGTCCATCAGCCCGGACGAGCCCAGTGCCGCCATGGCACGGCGGCTGGCGTTGAACTCTACCGGCAGAGTCACCGCCTGAAACAGCGCGGCCACCGAAAAGGCGAAAATGCCTGCTATCATAAAGCCATAGCCGAGGTAGCCCCCGCTGAACGAGGCCAGCAGCAGTCCGATAATGAACAGCGGCATCGCCATGTTGGAGCCCACCTGGCAGACGGGCAGTATGGCACTGCGCAGCCGAATTGGGCGGTAGCCCTCGGCGTACTGCACCGCGTGCCCCGCCTCGTGCGCCGCCACGCCGACGGCGGCCGCCGTGCAGGTGTCGTAAACATCAGCGGACAGGCGTATGACGTTGGCGCGGGGGTCGTAGTGGTCGGTCAGGCGGCCGCCAACGCGCTCGACGCGGACGTCCGTCAGACCGTGCGAATCCAGTATGCGGCGGGCAGCCTGGGCGCCCGTCATGGTCACGACCACGCGCCGCCCGCGCTCAAATTTTGCCGACACGTTTATCTGCGCCCACAGCGCAAAAATAAAACCGGGAATGAGCAGTATATAGGAATAGTAGTATAAATACTCAATAAATGGCATGGCTTGCCTCCTTATTTAAGCATATCGCCGACCGAAACGCCGCGTCCGCGGACGAAATCGGCCGCGCTCATGCGTCCCTTGCCCTCGGGCAGGACGCCGGTCAGGCGCAGGCAGCCGTCGCCGCAGCGGACGACAATGCCGCCCTCAAGGCTGACGACGCAGCCGGCGGGCGCCTCCTCCGGGACATCGGTGGGCAGCAGCAGCTCGCTCGACGTCACCTTGAGCAGTCGGCCGCTTGGCAGGTGTGTGAAGGCCAGCGGGAAGGGAGACAGGCCGCGGATGCGGTCGTGGACGCGACGGGCGCTGAGCGAAAAATCAAGCTCGCAGTCCTCGCGCTCTATCTTGGCGGCGTAGCTGGCGCGGCTGTCGTCCTGATGCTCGGGGGTCAGACGTCCCTCGCGCAGCAGCGACAGCGTCTCGAGCAGCGCAGACGCGCCGACGGCGCCCAGGCGGTCGTGTATCACCTCAAAATTGTCGTTCTCGCCTATCTCGACCTCGCGGCGCAGCAGCATGTCGCCGGTGTCGATGCCGTCGTCCATGCGCATGATGGTGACGCCGGTAACGCGCTTGCCGTCCATGATGGCGCGCTGCATGGGCGCCGCGCCGCGGTACTCGGGCAGCAGCGAGCCGTGGACGTTGATGCAGCCGAGGCGGGGGTATTCGAGCAGGTCCGGGGGCAGTATTTTGCCATATGCGACAACGATTATCAGCTCGGGATCAAGCTCGCGCAGCGTCGCGTCAAAGCTGCCGTCGCGCAGCCGTGCGGGCTGGTAGACGGGGATGCCGTGCTCGGCGGCGTAGACCTTGACGGGCGGCGGGGTCAGCACATAGCCGCGGCCGCGCGGCTTATCGGTCTGCGTGACGACGCCGATGATATTCTCGCCCGCCTCGACCAGCGCGCGCAGCGAAAAAAGCGCGAAATCGGGCGTGCCCATAAAAAGTATGCGCATTAGTTGTCCTCCACACGCTTGATCAGCGTTCCGGCGTCGACAAACAGCTTGCCGTCGAGGTGATCGAGCTCGTGACAGAGCGCGCGAGCCAGCAGCCCCTCGCCTGAGAGCTCAAAGGTGGTGCCGTCGCGGCGCTGAGCGCGGACAGTAACGCGCTCCGGGCGGCGTGTAACGCCCCACTCACCGGGCAGCGACAGGCAGCCCTCGGACTCCTGCTGCTCGCCCTCGGCGGATATGATCTGCGGATTGATGAGCTCTATCAGTCCCTCGCCGATGTCGATCACGACGACGCGGCGCAGCACGCCGACCTGTGGTGCGGCGAGACCGCAGCCGTCAGCGGCGTACATGGTCTCGGCCATGTCGTCGAGCAGGGTGGTGATGCGCGGTGTGACGCTGTCGACGGTGCGGCAGCGGCAGCGCAGTCCGGGGCAGGTGCTACCCTTTAGTATTTTAAGTTTTGCCATGGTTTTATTCCTTCTTTAATTTATTTTTTGTGGTGAGCAAGGGGGGATTTCGCCGCCTGCGGGCGGGGGATTTTATGAGGCGCGGCGTGCCTCGCTGCCCTTTTGCGGTGGCGACTGCCGCTCTTTTTGAAGTATTGCATACTTCATTGTCCCCCTCTCCCCAGGGAGAGGGGAAAAGTTACTTAATGCAGGGGAGCAGGCGCCGAAGGCGCCTGCTCCCCTGCACCCCGGGCTTTGAGCCAGAGTGCGGCAGGATGCGCCATGCCCCAGAAAGAGCGGAGGTCATCACCCCCACCTTCAAACGACCTTCCACAATCCTCATCCCTATAGATGTTACCTCACGCCACCTCTGTATGCCGTACTCCACGACGTAAGGCGCTTATCAAGGCGGAGGAGCCGTGAATAACTGA
>CAYXBY010000103.1:0-3984 GCA_964463325.1 uncultured Lachnospiraceae bacterium
TACAGGGCTCCGCCCTGCAAACGCAAGCTCATACAGGGCTCCGCCCTGTACCCGCCGGGGGGGCTTTTGAAAAAGCCCCCCGGCCCCCGCAAAACTTTCAAACAATGGGGAATAAGAAGACCGGTTAGAGTTGAGAACGTTTAGGGCGTTCGGAATTCTAACCGGTTGTTTCATTTTATACTGTGAGGTTCGCTCGCTGTGACGGGCGCAAATTGAGTGGGTTCTCATCGTGAGGTTATCAAAACAAAAGCACCGATGCGATGCATCGGTGCTTTGAAAATGGAAATCTCCTTGCGGGAATCTGAACCACGGTTCCCGGCAAGGCTTGCAGGGCGCAGAAGTGCATCCGGCCGGGAACTCTTCAATTTGCTGGCGCAAATTGAGTGGGTTCTCATCGTGAGGTTATCAAAACAAAAGCACCGATGCGATGCATCGGTGCTTTTGTTTTGGTGACCCCTGCGGGAATCGAACCCACGTTTACGCCGTGAGAGGGCGTCGTCTTAGCCGCTTGACCAAGGGGCCGTTTTTCGACGGCTTTGATATTATATCATAGTTCTTTTGAAAATGCAATACCTTTTTGAAAAAAAGTTCGATTTTTTTCAAAAAAATTTGTCACACTCAAGCAAGTCAACGCTCATGTCGTCACAGCGCCCAACAATGCAAAAAAATCCTTGCTTAAAATGGCAAAAAAATTGATTCCTATTGCAATTCCGCCGGCGTTATGGTACAATGATCATATCATATTCCATAGCTGTGAGGTTAAATATGGCAACAGTAACTATCGTCGGCTCCGGCATGATGGGCTCCGCCCTCGCCTTCCCCGCGCGTGAGAACGGACACACCGTCCGGCTGGTCGGCACACCGCTTGACCGCGAAATAATCGACACCTGCCGCGCCACCGGCCGGCATCCCAAGTTCACCGCCGATTTCCCCGCCGGCGTTGAATACTATCAGATCGAGCAGCTCGAGGACGCGCTGCGCGGCGCCGACATGGTCATCGGCGGCGTATCCAGCTTTGGCGTCGACTGGTTTTCAGACTATGTTCTGCCCCGTCTCGATCCCCGCGTGCCGCTGCTGACCGTCACCAAGGGGCTGTGCGACACGCCCGACGGCCATCTTTTGACCTACCCCGACGTCTGGCAGCAGAAGCTGAACGAGTTGGGCAGCAGTCTGTCGCTCAACGCCATTGGCGGTCCCTGCACCAGCTACGAGCTGGTAGCTCACGACCAGACCGAGGTTGCCTTCTGCGGTCGCGACATGGCGACGCTGCGCCGCCTCAAAAGCATTATGGCTACTGACTATTATCACATCAGCCTCTCGACCGACGTCACCGGCATCGAGAGCGCCGTCGCGCTCAAAAACGGCTATGCGCTGGGCATTGCGCTGACCGTTGGTCTCAATCAGCGCGAGCGCGGACTGGACAGCGAGCTGCACTACAATTCGCAGGCGGCTGTTTTCGGCCAGGCGGTGCGAGAGATGGCGCGACTGCTCGAATATCAGGGTGCCGGCACGCTGGACAATCTCTGCGTCGGCGCAGGCGATCTTTACGTCACGGTCTACGGCGGACGCACGCGGCTGGTGGGCATTCTGCTGGGTCGCGGTCTTGACATCGACGAGGCGCGCGCCGAGCTCAACGGTGTGACGCTGGAATCGCTGGTCGTCGCCGTGCGCGTAGCGCGCGCCATTCGCGCCGCAGCAGCTGCCGGACGGCTGTCGCTCGAGGATTTCCCGCTGCTCATGCACGTTGACAGCATACTGACCGAGCATGCTCCCGCCGACCTGCCGTGGGAGAAGTTTGTGTTTGAAAAATGAGATTTTGCGGGGGACTTTCTGAAGAAAGCTCCCCCGCGCCCCCAAAGACTTTCAAGCATTTTATCGTGGAGGGTGACGCGCACCGGCAAGGCCGTGCGGGGCTGCCGTCCTGCAATTCAAAACAATTCAATTTCAATTGTCACAAGGAGGAAAACAATATGTGGAAGGTACAGCTCTGCATGAACGCCGGCGGGCTGGGACACAGCTATCCCGACGCTGTCAGACTGCTGGCGGCGGCCGGCTTTGAGGGCTTTTTCACCGGCTGGCGTGCGGAGGAGGATCTCGGCGCCGTCCGCGCTGTGGCAGACGAGCTGGGTCTTCGGTATCAATCGGTGCACGCGCCCTTCAACCGCGTCAATCTGCTGTGGGGCGGCTATGCACGCGGCGGCGAATCTGACGCCGACCGTGCAGCACGCGAGGTACTGGACGAGCAGCTGGCCTGCCTGCGCGCCACTGCCGAAGCCGGCGTGGACATAATGGTAACTCACACGTTTATAGGCTTCAAGGATCACACTCCGACGCCGGCGGGCCCCGAAAACTACCGCATACTGCTTGACGAAGCGGAGCGGCTGGGAGTTCGTGTCGCACTGGAGAACACCGAGGGCGAGGAATATCTGGACGCGCTGATGCGCGAGCTGGACGGTCACGCCGCGCTGGGCTTCTGCTGGGACACCGGGCACGAGATGTGCTACAATCACAGTCGGGATCTGCTGGCCGACTACGGCAAACAGCTGATCTGCACGCACATCAACGACAATCTCGGCATACACGATTTTGGCGGTTCGATCACATATCTGGACGACCTGCACCTGCTGCCGTTCGACGGCATAGCCGACTGGAGCTATAACATGGCGCGTCTGCGTGCGACCGGCTTCCGGGGGCCGCTGACGTTTGAGCTGGGGCGCGGCTCCAAGCGCGGACGGTTTGACAACGAGCGCTATGCGCGTTTGTCGGTAGAGGAATACATCGCGCGGGCCTACGCTGCGGCCTGCCGCGTTGGGGCGATGTTCCTGCACGAATAAGCTCATCCGCGCTGCGGGTGGGCACTGAGTGAGAGCCCGCAGTGCGAATGTGGGGAAAACGGTTAGGATGAAGAACGTCTTGAACGTTCTAAGCCCTAACCGATTTTCTTTTTTTCTAATTGCCCATTTTGTCGAGCGCTGACAAAAAATGTCCCCGCTGCATATGCTGTCATTGAGCGCACGACGCTCGACAATCACAGGCGCCGCGCCAAGGCCGACGCCTGAAAGGCAGGTTATTTATGAGATTCAACACAAACGACGGCCGCACTCCGCCCGTGCGCACGGACGGCGAGCTGCTGCGTCGTATAATAGAACAGCATCCCTCTGTCATGCCGGACGCGCGGTCGGGTCAGTGGGGGCAGCGCAGACAACGCCGCGGCGGATCTGGCGTCCCCATGACCAACGAGCGCGGCGCGTCATGCAGCTGTGCGGCGTCTCCCATGCGCAGCAGCGGAACGAACGGCGGAGTGACCGAACAGATGAGCTGGGGGCTCTACGGCTACCCTCTCGCCATGGTCTACTCGCCGGTGCAGAGCTTTGACGGACTTTTCGAGCCCGCCGACGGTCTCTCGGCCGGCACCATCTTTCGGCAGCTGGCACTGCCGCTCGAGACGAAGGGAGGCTGCCGTCAATGACCAATACAACGACCTCGCGCGAGCTGGAGCAGCGGGTCAAGCAGCTGGATTTCGCTATCAACGAGGTCACGCTCTATCTTGACGCCTATCCCGACAGCGCACCGGCGCTTGAATACTACGCGCGCATGCTGGAGCAGCGTAACGAGGCAGTCGCGGCCTACGAGGCCAACATCGGCCCGCTGACCATGTACGGCAACCGCGCACCCGAGGGCTGGCAATGGATCCGCAGCCCCTGGCCGTGGCAATACGGCGGAGAGGACAGGTGAGCGACATGTGGATATATGAGAAAAAGCTGCAATACCCCGTTAAAATAAAAAACACCAACGCCAAGCTGGCGCAGGCGATAATAAGTCAGCTGGGCGGACCGGACGGCGAGCTGGCCGCCTCGATGCGCTATCTCCATCAGCGCTACAGCATGCCCTACGACGAGGTCATCGGCATACTGACCGACATCGGCAGCGAGGAATACGTACCGCTATGTTATCAATGAGAGGCCGTGTCCCTTTTTACGGCAT
>CAYXBY010000104.1:0-3969 GCA_964463325.1 uncultured Lachnospiraceae bacterium
GCCGGCGCCGCCCGCCCCCCCCCCCCCCGCGGGGGGGCGGGGCGCCCCCCCCCGGGGAGCATCCCCCCTGCCGGGGGCCGGGGCAGAGCCACGGGCGGATGTCCCCTGCCGGGGGGCCGGGGCAGAGCCACGGGCGGGTGCCCCCTGCCGGGTCCCGGGGCAGAGCCCCGGAGAGCTCGCCACGGATTTAATCCGAATACTCCTTGATGCCCTGCATGCGTCCGAATTCACGAAAGCCGTCGATTCCGCCGCGCTGAATCGCGCCGAAAATACGGTAGCGCAGCCCCTTGTTTTGGCGTTCCAGCGTCTGTAGCAACCGCTTCATCTGCTCGCGCTCGGTCTCGCCGTCAGCGGGACAGGTCGAGCTAACGACGGGTAGCGCGGCATGCGAGGCGAAATATTTGACGTCCTTTTCAGGCATGTATATCATGGGACGTATGAGATAAAGATCACTGCGCGACAGATACGTCACCGGCTGAAAGCAGCCCAGCCTGCCCTCGAAAAACAGATTGAGCATGAAGGTCTCAACAACGTCGTCAAAGTGATGCCCCAACGCCACCTTGTTGCAGCCGTGCTCGCGCGCCGCACTGTGCAGCGCCCCGCGGCGCATTTTGGCGCAAAGCGAGCAGGGGTTGGACTCCTTCCGAACGTCAAAAATTATGTGCGATATCTGCGTCGGCACGGTGTAATACGGCACATCCAGCCGTTCGCAAAGCGCGCTGACGCCAGAAAAATCCATGCCTTCAAGTCCCATGTCGACCGTTATCGCCACAAGTTCAAACGGCTCGGGGTAAAAACGGCGCAGCTCGGCCAGCGCACACAGCAGCGTCAGCGAATCCTTGCCACCCGAAATGCCAACCGCCACGCGATCACCCGCGCTTATCATTTTGTAATCGTCCAGAGCGCGGCGGGTGTAGCTCAGGACTCGCTTAATGTTGTCCATAATTATCTCTCAATTCTCCTTTTTGGGTCCGACAGACAGTATCACACTGTTGACCACCGATCGCGGCGTGCCATCACTCGGCCGGTTGACCACCTTGTATTCGTCGCCAAGCAGCTGCACCATCGTAGCGCTGCCGCCGCCGTCCAGGAAAAAGGCATCCGATATGCCAAGCTCAAGGCACAGCTCGTCAGCGTCGCAATTCTTGAGCCCGACAGCATAGCCAGCCTGCCGCCCATCATAGGTTATCATGACGACATTGCCATCCTCCTTGATGCCCAAAATGGTCATGGGGTAGCGGGCGGTGTCGGTCAGGCCGGTCGAGCGTCCGCCGCGCACGATGGGCATGTGCCCGCCGACGGCATTCTTGATCTGCTGCCATTCCTCGCTGTGGCCGTAACGGTCGGTGACTGTTATCGATATCTCGACCTCATGGCCGACTGCCAGCTCGCGCAGCCGCTCGATGCGGTCGCCGCGCGCCGTGAGTATGATGCGCCCCGGGGCAAATTCCGCCGCGCTTGACTCGCCCGACGGCTTGATAGCAGTCACCCGCCCCGTGATGGTCTCGCCGTGACGGACGGTGTAATCATAGCCGCAGTCGATGATCACCTCGTAGGCGTCATCCAGCGCATAGTTGTTGGTCAGGCGGTCGGTGTACATAACCAGCGCATTGTTGGCCGGGAGACGGTTGAGCCCATCCGCCGATATCGTGCTGCCGGTCGAGCGGTCGGCGATGCTGATGCCCACCTGCGGCTCGCCGATCAGCGCTGTGCCGTCGTCGGTGATGCCAAACGCTATAAACGCGCCCTCATACGGCGTCTCCTGCACCATGTGCGGCGAGGTGATGATCTCGCCGTCGTAAACGTTGTAGCCGCGCGGCACCGTCAGCGATTTTTTGACGACAGCATCCGAATATCCGCTGTAGCTCGTGCCCTTGCCAAGCACACGCGCATGAGCATAGGACACCATCCACATGTCACCGTTCACCGCTACAAGCGCCCGCCCAGATCCGGCCGCATTGAAGCGCTCAACCGTAGACTTGACGTTTTTTAGCGATGCCGCAGATGTGCCGCCGCAGGTCACATCAAAATAAAGATCGTTTTGCCGGGGATCAAATTCTACAATTGTGATGTCTTGCTGGCCATATTTACTATCTGACGACAGCTTGTAGTGCGTGCTGGTGACCCCTTCATAAAGTGTCGTAACCGAGACATCAGTCTCGCCGTCAAGGTGCACGACGATATCCGCCTCCGCACAGCGACCGTTGTAGCACAAATCCATCGCAAGCGTCTGCGACGGTGACTCAAGCAGCTCGACAAAGTATTCCGCCGCTCGCAGCGTCGCCGTCCCACAGCCGCCAACGATCACTATTTTTTTGCCGACAGCGCGCACTGTGTAGTCATATTTCGATTCAAGCAGCCCGTGTACCTCGATGCTCTCGGGACGGTTGGTCAGTCCCACAAGTATCTCAAGCTCGCTCGGCTGCTCACCGCGAGCTTGATTGAGCCAGTCGTTATCAATATCAAGCCGCAGACCAAGCTCGGACGCCGCACTGCTCACAAGCACCGCCGCATCTATCTCGGATGAGGCTCCATCCTCAGGGCGAATAATTGTATACCCTGCATCCAGCCTTATCTCCGGTGAGATCGTTGTCTCGGCGGCCGCCGAGGTGTCAGGCGTGGTCGCCGTCGGCGCAACGTCGACAGGATCATTTGAGCAGGCACTCAGCATGAGCACCAGTGCCAGTAGCAAGGTTAGATTACGTTTTTTCAAATCAAAGCACCTCCGCTTAAGTTGATATTATTTTACCACCAAAGCCCCGACCTGTCAATAAAAATGTTATGCACCGCATGTATTGACAAGCCAATCGGGAAATGATAAAATATTATAAAAGATCGATTCGGAGGCCTTTATGGAGCTGTTATATTTTTTTGAAAGCATACGCAACCCCATTCTTGACACCGTAATGCAGCTTATCACCTTTTTCGGCGGCGAGGTGGCGTTCATGATATTCGCCATTGCGCTGTTTTGGTGTGTGGACAAGCGACGCGGGTATCTTGTACTCAGCGTCGGGCTGGTCGGAACAGTAATCAATCAGGTGCTAAAGCTGCTTTTCCGCATTCCCCGCCCCTGGGTGCTGGATCCGGAATTCACCATCGTCGAGGGCGCGCGCGCCGGCGCGACGGGATATTCCTTCCCCTCCGGGCACACGCAAAACGCCGTCGGCACCTACGGCAGCATAGCGGCGACGACCTCTCGGCGTGCTGTCCGCATAGTCGGCATATGCCTCGCAGTGTTGGTGCCGCTGTCGCGCATGTACCTCGGCGTGCACACGCCGCTTGATGTCGGCGTTTCATTTGCCATCGCCGTGCTGCTGATCGTCATCGGACTGCCACTGATGCGGTGGGTGTCGCGCCGCCCCGAGCGGATGATATATGTTTTTGCCGCCATGCTGGCGCTGACAGCGGCATATACACTTTTTGTCGAGCTTTATCGCTTCCCCGCTGACATCGACGCGGCAAATTACGCCTCGGGACGCAAAAATGCCTATTCGATGCTGGGCGCGGTGATCGGAATATGCATCGCCTACCCCATCGAGCGGCGGTATGTCCGCTTTGAGACAGGCGGCTGCTGGTGGGTTCAGCTGATCAAAATAGCCGGCGGTCTGGCAGGGCTTGTCGGCATCAAATCAGGGCTTAAGGCGCTGCTGGCGCTGATATTCGGCGCCGATTTCATGCCCGCGAACAGCATACGCTACGCGGTGATGATAATATTCGCCGTCGCAATATGGCCGCTGGTGTTTCGACCGCTGGAGCGCTTGAGCACACGGCAGAGTAACGAAACTGCTGCATAGCGGTGTTACTGTATTTATGGCCAACCATATAGGGAAAGCCGAAAAACATCACAAACTGACATGCACCCCCAAAGTAAGACACTTTGGAGGTGCATTTCAATTATCTCTGCTTGCTTCGCACTGGAATTGTCAAGAAAAGTGCAGTCGAAAAATCCCCTAAATAAGGTAGCGATAT
>CAYXBY010000105.1:0-3905 GCA_964463325.1 uncultured Lachnospiraceae bacterium
CCGTTGGCAATGAGCTGCAGGAGAAGAACTGCACCTTCAGCTACAAGGTCGAGGCTGTCCAGGGCAATGGTGAGTTCCCGGCCTCTGTCACTACTGTTTCAACCGTTGCTGAGCTTTGCGATGCAATAGCTCGCGGCGGCAACATTAAGCTGGCAAATGATATCACCTTTGCGAATGCGGATCTCACCGCACCGAAGACAGATAAGCCCGATGTGAAAGCTATGCTTATAATTCGTGAAGACACGACCATCGATTTGAACGGCAAGACCCTGACGGATGCGGAGGTTGGCACCCTTTACTACTGCTTCTATGTTACAGACGGTGCTACATTGACAATTAATGATACTTCCGATGGCCAGACCGGTGCCGTCTATGGTAATGATTCTGATGGCACTTATGCAGTTTACGTAAATGGTGGAGCCACTGCAAATATTTACGGTGGTAACTTCCACGGCAAACAGGGCGCTGTCATACAAAAGAATGATGGATATATCAATATCTATGGTGGCAGATATTCGAATGATGAAAGGGCGGATGTGTTGCTGAACGTAACTAATGCATTTACAGACCACGGCCCCATCAATGTTTACGGCGGCTCGTTCAAGAAAGTCCATCCCGGCGTAAATAATGACCGTGGTGAAACGGAAGTTAAGGTTGCCGATGGCTACAAGGTAGTCCAGGATGGTGACTGGTACAATGTTGTTGAGGCTGACAACGTCGTTTCCATCAACACCAAGGCTGATCTGTTCAACTTCGCTAATGATGTCATTAATAATGGTAGCACTTACGCGGGTAAGGTTGTTCGTCTCAAGGCTGACATTGATCTCGCCGGGGAGACCTGGAGACCGATTATGAACGATGATTTGTATCAAAACTTCTCTGGCATATTTGATGGCAATGGACATACCATCAAAAACATGACTGTCAGCGCAGATGAGTGTGCCGGTTTCTTTGGCAAGACCATCAGTGCAACAATTAAGGATGTTACATTTGAAAATGCGTCTGTCTCTGGCAAACACTATGCAGGTGTTGTTGTGGCTTGGGTAACGGATGGCTGCCCAAATGTTAAGATAGAGAACTGCAATGTGAAAAACTCTAATGTTACTTTGGTAGCTGAGCAGAATGGTTCTGAATGGGATAACGGCGATAAGGCCGGCGCGATCGTTGGATTTGTCGGCGGTGGTTCAATCTCCGAGGGTATTCAGAACTGCACTGTAAGTGACACTACTGTGAAGGGTTACCGTGATATTGGTGGTATCGCTGGTTATGTGGGCACGAATATTAAGAAGTGCACCGTCACGAACGTGACTATTATTGTAGATAAGACTCATGACTACAAGAGCTACGGCACTGACAACAGCAAGTACGATGCCGGCAAGTTTGGCGGCGAATTTGTTGACACATACAGCGCTAGTGATTGCACAGGAACTGCTGACATTCAGTATTAAGTATTAACTATTGTTTCGCAAGCGGCAAGGATGTGCCAGGCATGTCCTTGCCGCACATTATTTGAAGTAGAAGGAACACTGCGGTCAAATTCGTCTCCATACTTGCATTTTTCACTGCAAGAATGTGAAAATAACAAATTCCAAAGAATAATGTAAGAAAAATTAGCAAAAGCTCTTGACAAATGGGCGGTTTATGGATATAATATTTACTGTCGCATTTTGTGTACTGTAGGGTGTATCGCCCGGTGAGAGGAGATCGGTTTTAATGAAGGTCGATATCAGACCGCTGCTAAGCGGAGAGAAAAAGAGTATTGATATTGATTTTTCTCTGATACCGGAGCCTGTCGATGGAGTCAGCTTTACTTCGGATGCGTCGGTTCGCGGTTGCGTTACCGACAATGCCGGATATATGCGGCTGGCGCTGGCGGTTGAGCTGCCTTATCGCACAGAATGTGCCCGCTGCCTTGAGCCGGTGGAGGCTGTGTTTCACACCGATTTCGAGCGCACTGTGGTTACTCCGGGTATGTTGACCCAGCAGCAGATCGATGACAATGTGGACGAGTATGTCGTTGTTGAGAACGGCGTGCTTGACGTCGATGGCGAGCTGCGGGATACGCTGATACTTGAGTTTCCTACCAAGGTGCTGTGCTCTGAGGATTGCGAGGGGCTGTGTGCCGTTTGTGGCAAGCCTCGTAGGCTGGGGTGTGGCTGCGTTGAGCGGCATATCGACCCGCGGCTGGCAGTGCTCGCAAAGCTGCTCGAGGATGCCCCCGAGGACAGCGATGACAAAAAATAAAAATAAATTATATAATTATGCGTAACACCGCATGATAGAGGAGGTGTAATCATGGCAGTACCGAAGAAAAAGGTGTCAAGCGCGCGCAGAGATAAGAGAAGATCCAACAATTCCAAGCTGACAGCACCCGGACTCGTTGAGTGCCCCAAGTGCCACGAGCAGATTTTGGCTCATCATGTCTGCAAGAATTGCGGAACATATGATGGTAAGGAAGTTCTCAAAGTTGAGAAGGCTTGACAATTCACGGCAAAAAGGATTCGACCAATAATACGGCTGGATCCTTTTTTTCTACAAACAAATAGGAGAATTTATGAATAAAACGATAAAACGTCTGCTCGCCGCGGCGCTGTTGACTGTGCTTTGCTTGACCATGTGCTCCTGCCAGCTGTCAGAAATGCTTGGCAAGGACACGACCACCAGCCCGACTGATACCACTCCTTCCGACACGACCGCTCCCTCGGACACCACAACGGCGCCTGAGGCTATGGATTTTTCAAAGGTAGATGTGTTGCAGTATGTCACGTTGGGGCAGTACAAGGGGCTGGAGGCTACGCTGGAGATCGAGGAAGTGACCGATGAGGCAGTGGCTACAGAGATCAGTAATATTCTTTCCAGTAACGGTGAATATGAGCAGATAACAGACCGTGTGACGGCCGAGGGTGACACGCTGAATATTGATTTCAGAGGCTTTCTCGATGGTGTCCAGTTCCAGGGCGGCACAGCTGACGGTCAGACTATCACGCTGAACGACCAGAGCGGTTATATCGATGGCTTTGCTGACGGCCTCATCGGTGCCATGCCGGGCACGACCGTCACGCTCAACCTGACCTTCCCGGATCCGTATCAGGTCAACCCGGATATGGCCGGCAAGGCGGTCGTTTTTGAGGTGGACGTCAATTATATTCAGGGTGAGTATATCAAGCCGGAGCTCAATGATGAGTTTGTGGTCAAGTATACCGATGGTGAACTTAAGACAGTCGAGGCGCTGAACGGCTTTGTACGCGAGAAGCTGGAGAAGGAGAGCCAGAAAACTGCACGTGAGAATGCCATATCGGCTGTATGGGCGCAGGTGCTCGAAAACGCCGAGGTGATCAGCTATCCGCAGCAGCAGCTGGATTATTACTACGCTGCGCAAAAAAGCCAGTGCGAGTATTACGCCAGCGCGTACGGTATGACGTTGGAATCTGTTATGCAGATACTGGGGTATACAGAGGAATCCTTTACTGAGGGCGCTAAGACGTATACCAAAGAGGATCTGGTGTTCTACGGCATTGCCCAGGTCGAGGGCATTACTGTCTCGGACGAGGAATACGCCGAGGGACTTGCCAAATATGCGGCAGAGGCTGGCGCCACAGGCGAGGAGCTTGAGGAATATTACGGTGAGCTTTATATCGAGGAGTGTCTGCTGTGGGATAAGCTGCTTGAGATGATATATGAGGCGTCGATTATAACTCAAAAATAAATCAATATGATCCGGTGTGGCAATGGCTGCGCCGGATCATTTTTTATTGCCGCTCGCCGCCCGTGAACGCTGCAAAAAGCTTGTCGAGTGCGCCCTTTTCGATGCGGCTTACATATGAGCGGGAGATGCCCATGCGCTCGGCGGTTTCGTGCTGGGTATATTGCCGACCGCCGTAGAGCCCGTAGCGCATGATGATGAT
>CAYXBY010000106.1:0-3901 GCA_964463325.1 uncultured Lachnospiraceae bacterium
GGGTCCAGCGCCGCGTGGCGCTGGTCGCCGCCCGCAGGCGGCGAAATCCCCCGGCGGCGAAATCCCCCGGCGGCGAAAGCCACCGCCTCACCACACCCATAAAAATAAAAAAGCATAAAGGAACCCACTATGATCAAGCTATTCCATGCCGCTGACCTGCACCTCGACAGCCCCTTCAGCTCGCTGCCACCGTCGGCGGGCGAGCGACGCCGTGAGGAGCTGCGCCGCGTCTTTCTCAATATGATGAAAACCGCCGCCGATGAGCACGTCGACCTCGTGCTGCTGCCAGGTGATCTGTTCGACAGCGGCTACGCCAGCCCCGCCACCGCTGAGGTGCTGCGCGAGGGCTTCGAGACGGTAAAATGCCCCGTCGTCATTTGTCCCGGAAACCACGATCCCTTTACGCCACAAAGCATTTACGCTACCGGAAAATTCCCGTCGAATGTCCATATTTTCAGCGATGACAACCCCTCGCACTTCGATTTTCCTGACCTCGGCGTCGATGTCTGGGGCGCCGCCTTCGTCCGCCCGACTATGGAAGGCGCTCTAATGGCACGTATTCCTCGCCTTGAAGATAACATATTGCACATATTATGCCAGCATGGCGACACGCGCAGCATGCTGTCGCGTTCCTGCCCGCTCAACCCGCGCGACATCGCCTACCGAGGCTTTTGCTACGCCGCACTTGGACATGTCCACGTTCCCGGCGAGCCCGAGGTGCTGTCCGGCTGCACCATAGCCTACAGCGGCTGCCCCATGGGACGCAGCTTTGACGAGCCCGGCTGGGGCGGCGCGCTGCTGGTCACCATCGAGCAAAATCGCCGCGTCACCATCGAGCGACGCCGCTTCGCCACCCGCCGCTACGAGGTCGAGCACCTCGACGTCACCGGCCTCGGCACCGATTCCGACGTCGCCGCACGCCTGCGAGGCCTTATCGCCAGCCGCGGCTACGGCGCCGAAACGTCACTGCGCGTCCTGCTCGAGGGCGAGCTGTCGCCCGAAACGACGCTGTCGCCGCAGTCCATCGCCCGCCGCTGCGAGGCAGGCCTCGAGCACCTCGAGCTGCGCGACCGCACGCTGCCCGTCCTCGACGCCGGCTATCTTGAAAAGGACATGACGCTGCGCGGCGCGCTGTATCGTGAGCTGCTGCCGCTGCTGTCAGGCGAGGACGAGACACTGCGCCGTCGCGCCGCCGATGCCCTCCGCGCCGGGCTTGCGGCCATCGATGGCCGCGCCATCCTGCCCGACGCGCTGCCGGACGCCGCTTCGGACGCCGCTTCGGACTCCGCTTCGGACTCCGCTTCGGACTCCGCTTCGGACGCCCAGCCGGGCACGGCATCACAGCCTGTGGAGGTGGAAAATGAAGCTAATTAAGCTTGAAATAGTAGAATTTGCCGGCCTCAAGGAGCGCACGATCGAGCTCGGCGAGGGGCTGAATATCATTGAGGGACAAAACGAATCGGGCAAGTCGACAGTCCTTGCCTTCATCCGCTTTATGCTGTACGGCCTGGGTGGTCGGTCGGGGGGCGCGGAGCCCTCGGAAAAGGAACGCTACCCCAGCTGGAGCTCGGGTCGCGCCGCCGGCAGCATGACAATCCTGACCTCGAATGGACGAACCTGGCGCATCGAGCGTGAGGGCGCCGTCACGCACACCGCCCGCGGCGACAGCTATAGCGAAAAGCCGGTCCGCATTTACGACGCCGAAACAGGCGAGCTGATCCACCGAGGACAGGTGCCGGGCGAGCTGTTTTTGGGGCTCAGCGCACAGGCGTTCGGCAGCACCTGCTGCGTCTCACAGCTCAAGGCCGCAGAGCTCAACGCCGGCGAGCTGTCGAGCAGCATCGAAAATATGCTGAGAGCGGCTGACGAAAATGTCAGCGTGCCCCGCGTTTGTAAGCGTCTGGAGGACGCCCGCCGCGAGCTTATACACAAAAATGGTCGTGGAGGCAAGATCTACGACTTAAAATGCGAATGTGCACGCCTTGAGGAGCAGCTGAGTCGCGCCGAGGAAAACGCGCGGTCGCTCATCGAGCTGGATGCGCTGCTGGATGAATGTCGCCGCCGGACGGCGCAGGCGTCGGCCGAGTCGGCGCAGCTGGACCAGCTTTGGGAGCGCAGCGAGGCCTGGCTGACGCTGGGCAGATTTGAGCAGCGCGAGGCCGAGGCGGCGCGTCTTGACGACCTGCGCGGGCAGCTTCGAGCGCTCGAGGCTGACAGCTTCGGCGGCTTCATCCCGCCGGACGGCTACGCCGAACGACTGAGCGCCAAGGCCGAGCGGGTCGAGGCGGCCGAGCGTGCGCTTGAGTCGGCGCGTTTGCGCTGTGAGCAGCATGCCGCACTGCCGACATACGACCAGATATTAGCAGAAAAGGGGCAAAAAATCGAGGCAACCGGCCTGTCGCGGTCTGACCTGCTTGATGGATACCGTCGGCGACGGCGTTCGGCGTCGCGTCGGCGCACGGCCGGGACGCTGACACTCGCCTGCGGCTTTGTCGCAGCGGCGGCAGGCGCGGCGCTGTGGCTGATCGCAGAACAGTTTATTGTCGGAGTTGCGCTGCTGGGGGCGGGGCTTGCAGCCTGCATTCTCGGCGCGGCGCTGCTTTCAACCGTCAGGCGTTCGTCGCGCGAGGTGGTAGAATATGTGCGCAGTCTCGGCTTTGACCCCGACAACGAGGCTGGCGGGGGAGAGGATCCCGGGCTTGAGCGGCTTGGCAGGTATATAGACGACTGCCGCGCAGCGGTGCAGGCCTGCGAGTCGCACAGGTCGGCCGCGCAGGCGCTGGAGCAGGTGCGGGCAAATTGTCTTGCCTCGCTCGAGCGCGAGTGTGAGGCGGCAAACGAGCTGTTATGCCCGCTTGGAGGCCTCAATAATGTCAATTCTACTGAGAGTAGAGTCGATAATAACCATAATAAGGAAATTACCGCCTTTGAAAATGCAAATTCTACTCACAGTAGAGTGAAAATTGCAACAAAATCTGGCGATGTAATAGTCGATGTGGACGAGATCGTCGCTGCGCTGCACACGTCTGCTTCCGACTGCCGCAGCTTTGCGCGTCGGCGGGACGATCTTTTGCGCGAGATTTCGACGTCCGAGGCCGCGCTTGGGCGGCTGGAACGCAGTCTCGAGGGCTGTGACCGTCAGTTTTTGCAGCAGCGAGCATCGCGGCTTGCGCGGGAGAGCGCCATTGGCGATGAGGAGCATCGTCGCCGCCGCGACGAATGTGCGCGTGTTTTGCGCGAGGCATACGACAATCAGACGGCGCTGGAGCGCCGCATAGCGTTTGCGCAGGCGCAGGAGCTGTCGCCGGCGCGGGTGTCGGCGCAGCTTGAGGCGGCGCGTGGCGAGCTGGAGCGCCTGACGGCCAAGGCGGACGCCATGACGCTGGCGCTGGATTCGATAACGTCGGCGAGCGGTCAGCTGCGGCGGGGCTTCACGCCGGCGTTGCGCGACGAGGCGCAGCGGCTGTTGAGCGTTCTGACCGACGGCGCCTATACCGAGCTTGGGATATCGGAGGATTTTGCGTTGTCGTCGCCGAGTGGCGGCGCGACGCGCTCGGCGGCGCTGCTGAGTGGCGGCACGCGGGATGCTGTATATTTGTCAGTGCGCCTGGCGCTGACGCGGCTGCTGTGCCGTGACGAACTGCCGCCGCTGCTGCTTGACGAGGCGCTGTCCCAGCTGGACGACGTGCGCGCGGGGCGCATGCTTGAGCTGCTTGGTGGCTGGTGCCGTGCGGGCGGGCAGTGCCTGCTGTTCACCTGCCATGGGCGCGAGGGGCGGCTGGCGCCGGAGGCGGAGGTGAAGCATTGCATGCTTCGGCGCTGAGATGAAGTATTGCATACTTCGGCGCTGGGTTGACCGATTGTCAGCGGTAATCCAACTCTTTGTACTTTCTGTCTCGTG
>CAYXBY010000107.1:0-3890 GCA_964463325.1 uncultured Lachnospiraceae bacterium
ATGAAGGTGCGTCCCTCGACACGTGCAACGTCATTGACGGCGGTGTGGTGGAGGTAGCAGCCGGGCAGCTTTTCCTGGTTGAGCTTGATCATCTCGCCAGTAGAGCATGCCTCAGCTCTCAGCGCTTCAGCCTGAGATTCGGAGCCGTCGATCCAGACGATACTGTCGGGCTGTGTCATGGCTGCCATCTCATCGATCCAGCCGGTGACATACTTGTTGGTTGTCATTTTATTATCTCCTTTATTGGGTGATATTTTTTACCACGCTAATAATACCACAAATCGCGTCGATTTTCAATATGCTATTTTCAAAGGTTACAATTTGTTAACAATTTGCACAAAAACGCTGTCAAAGCTTTGTGAAATATGCTACATTCGAAATGCCAACAAAAGTTTGCAATTGTGATAAAAGTATGTTATACTAAATACGTATTTTAAGGAAGGCGGGATAGTAATATGAAACTGACACCGCGAGAGCAGAAAACACTTGACTTTATTATAGAAACGATAAATCAAAAGGGCTATTCACCCAGCATCCGTGACATCAAAAACGCAGTGGGCTACAGCAGCACCTCAACAGTGCACAACTGTCTGCAAAAGCTTGAGCTTTTCGGCTTGATACATAAGGAGGATGGCAAGAGTCGCACGATTCATGTTGATTCTGCATCACCTGGGCTCAAGATCCCGGTCGTTGGGCATGTCACGGCCGGTTTACCCATGCTGGCTGAAGAAAATTATGATGGGTACATTGGCTTTATTGCCGCAAGCGTGGGGTGTTCACAGAAAAATTTGTTTGCACTGCGCGTTAGCGGCGTCAGTATGATAAACGCTGGCATTATGGATGGCGACATACTTATCGTCAACAAGCAGGACTATGCTGAGAACGGCGAGATAGTTGTTGCAATGATTGACGATTCTGCAACGGTGAAAACATTTTATCGTGAAAATGGGCGTTATCGGTTGCAGCCTGAAAACAACGAGATGCAACCGATATACGCTGATCGTGTTCAGATATTAGGTCGCGTCGTTGCAAGTTTGCGGACGTATTGAGGTTAGGTATGCACGATAAAGAGAGAAAAAGCAGCTCGTCGGACGCACTGCGCTCGGGGCTGGTAAGGCGGAATATAAGCAATGCGATAACGACGGTGTTTGGTAATTTCCGCGAGTATTGTAGCTTTTTTGTGGCCATTTTTATTATGCAATCGTTGCTGTGGCTGGTCTGCTTTACGACTGTGACCAATGTCACTCGCGAGAGAGAGGTAATATGCGGTGCGTATGATTACCATCTTGAAATAACCCAGCTGACGCAGGCGGATTATGTGGCCATCTCGAATCTTTTTGAAGTTAAGGACGCGCAAACTGAACGCTACTATGAGAGCTATAAGTGGCTTCTCCCAGATGATGTTCGGCATTATTACACCCTGCGTGTGCGGCTTGGAAATGGTTATAATGATTATCCGGAGTCGGTGTATTTTTATCAACGCGTGACGGCGGCTATTGGGTCGACGATTAATGCAGATGGTTTTATATCTTACTATTTGGGCGACAACGGTATTGATATATCACGTGTTCAAATAGATTACACCCCACTTTACGGGCACGACCTCACGACCGCGCCGGCCGAGCTCGGGGGCGCCATTTGGCTGTGCGTCCTGCTGGGGCTGATATTTGTCGCGCTGTTGGTGTTGCTTTTTGAGCTGCGGCTTAACCATTATAAATTTACATACGGAATATACATGACCTGTGGTGCGGGCTCGCGCCGCTTATTCGGTTCGTCGATACTTGAGGTGATGGTGATCGCCTGCACGACATTGCTGGCGTCGCTGGGCTTCTCTGCGGCGCTGTGCGCAGTCATTTTTGATGGGAATATAGTTATTTGCTGGTGGATGATACCGCTTATCCTGCTTATTAACGCCATAACGGTCGGCATTGCGGTTTACGCTCCCATAAAGCGGCTGGCGAGCCGCCCGCCAGTCGAGCTAATAGTTGCGCAAGACAATTCAAATATGGTGTCATCTCCGCGACGATCGCTTCGCATATTTAACAAGAGCTTTCCATATCACTATGAGTTGTTTTCGGTATGGCGCTTCAGAGGCTATCTCGCGCGGCTGCTCGTGGGGGCGGTCATGTTTGCGGCGATATTCATCTGCGGTATATTTATTTCGGGTATGAACTATGTTTCAGATGAGGCAATAGGCGCCGAGTATATCGTGAAGGTGGATGTGTCGGATGTTGACCCCAGCGTTGTGAGTGACAGCGCGCTTGGTCTTGTGGACATTATCGAAATAATGGACGATGCCCAGCGCGAGGCGATATACGCTGTCGACGGTGTTGACCACACGGTGTGGACGGAGCGGAATCAGTCAAGCGAGCTGACCTCACACATGCTGATCACGCGGGATATGCATAGTTCTTCAAAATACACTGTCAGCCTCCCACATCCGACAGACGAATACAGACTTGCCACCAATTATTTCGCCTACAGCGCGATGGATGAGTATTATATAGACACGCTGTGTCGCTTGTATGAGGTTGAGGGCGACCCTTATCGCATTTTGAATGATGCGAGCAGTATAATAATCAGTGATTCTGTCTACGGTGAGGCCTGCTTCAGCTTTGTCCCGGGTGACACGGTTTGCATAGGAAAGTATGTGCGTGGAAAGCTGAGCCAGCAGGACTATATGCAGCTCGACGACAATGAGATACTCAAAAAAATGCTCGAGAAGATGATGTTTGTTTATGAGGAATACACTGTAGCGGCCGTTGTGCACGGTCTGGAGGCGGAAAAGGGCTTCGTGGTGGGCATGAGCTGGCAGGAATACCTCAAATTTACCGGGCGGAACACTATCTCGGGCGCAATCTCGGTTTATGTCAATCCCGAAATGGCCTCGACTGACTCGGAGAAGGTGTTGCTCAGCATCCGCCGCGGTCTCAACAGCTATCTCGGCGATTACGGCATCGACTACAAGGTAGCAAACTGCTATGCGGCGCTATATCACGAGCTTGCGTCCGAGCGGGGGACATATATTCGTACGGTGGTTATCTCGTTGTTGCTTTTGCTGCTGTCGCCGGTGGTGTGGATGTTCTCACAGCTGCTGTTTTATTCCAAACGCGAGAACGAGATGCAGGTGCTTCGCATGCTGGGCGCGAAGGAGGGCAGGCTGCGGCGGCTATACAGCTTCGCAGGATTGCTGATTGCTGCTATGGCGAGCGCGGTGGCAGTGCTCTTGAGCTATGGGCTCAGCTATCTGCTATTCAAGCTACTGAACAGCTGGCTGCCGAGCATGGGCTTTATCGAGAGTATGAACTACGTCTACAGCATACCCGCGTGGGCAGTGCTGGTGGCAGTGGCGGTGTCGATGGTGTGCGGCTATCTATCGTCGATGATACCCTATTATGTCAGCCGCAAAAAGATGGCCGCAGAGGCCGCCCGCCAGGCCGCGGGCAATAATGATGCGAGGTTGCAGTATGAAAAACGATGAAAGACGTATAATGCTCGAAACAGTTGATGTGATAAAGCAATATCACCAGTATGACGCGGTCGTGACTGCGGTGCAGCGCGCCTCAATACGGGTGTATGAGGGCGAATTTGTAGCTATAATCGGGTCGTCGGGCTCGGGTAAGAGCACGCTGCTGCACCTGTGCGCCGGGCTGGATCGTCCCAATTCCGGCACCATACGCATACGTGGTCAGGACATAACGGCCATGCCGCCGGATGAGCTGGGCAGCTTTCGCGGACGCCACATCGGCGTTGTGTTTCAAAATCACAACCTGATCCCGCAGTTCACAGCGCTTGAAAACATACTTATCCCGACGCTGATGTGCAGCCGTCCCGAGTTTGCATATGAGGAAAATCTCAAAAAGCTGGTCGCGACGCTGGATATCGCAGAT
>CAYXBY010000108.1:0-3713 GCA_964463325.1 uncultured Lachnospiraceae bacterium
GCCGTATTTTGCGCGGTCATAGCCAATCTCGCGCACCGTCTCGCGGACGATGCTTTGCAGATCAACATACGCCGAGGTGGTTATCTCGCCCATGAGTGCGACCATGCCGGTCGTGCAGAAGGTCTCGCAGGCGACACGAGCCATGGGGTCGTCGCGCAGTATGGCGTCGAGCACGGCATCGGAGATCTTGTCGCAGATCTTATCGGGATGCCCCTCGGTCACGGATTCGGATGTGAAAAATGTTTTTTTCATTGCAATTTATCTCCATTGTTTTATTAAGCAAAAAAGGCTCCGCACAGACGGAGCCTCAGTCTCTCATCTGTCAGGATTTAGCACCTTGCCGGGCGGTAGGTTGCTGTGACATCAACAGGCCTGTCCTTACGTCACTCTTGATAAGAAAAATATTCGATTTCCTTATTATAATACCACACAACGGCCGCATTTGCAATAGCCGCCGCAAAAATTTCAGGCAAAAAATTTGAACGCCGCCACGACGCCGTAGGCGCCCAGCGTCATTATCACGCCCGCGAGCATGACGCCGATCAGTGCCGACAGCATCGCCCGCCAGAATTTCATGTCTATCATGGCCGCGACCAGCGAGCCAGTCCAGGCGCCGGTAGCCGGCAGCGGAATCGCGACAAACAGCGCCACACCCCAGAAGGAATACTTCTCGATCTTGGCGCGGTTTTTGTCGACCTTGCGGTGTAGCCAACCGCCGATGCGGTTAAAAAACGCGACCCTTGAGCGCGTCATCCAGTCCAGCACCCCGCGGATAAACAGCAGTATGAAGGGCACCGGCACCATGTTACCGGCAACCGCGATAAGATAGCTCTGCCACCACGGCAGCCCCAGCCCCGCGCCGAGCGGTATGGCGCCGCGCAGCTCGATTATGGGTATCATCGAGCAGAAAAAGACGCACCATTCCCTGCCCACTGTCTCAAGAAAAAAATTGGAAATTGCTTCAACCATTAAAAGATCCTCATTTGATCAATGATATCTCGCCGCCGAGCACTACGACCAGCAGCACAACGCAGCCGACCGCCACCACAAGGCCGCCGACCAGCACAGCCGCCGTTCGCCCATCCAGGCGATAACCGCGCCGCTGCTTGCCGTCGTGCGACGACGGGACAGCCGTTATCAGCCGTGTCCGCCGCAGTGCCGTAGCCACCGGCTTGTACAGCATCATCACCAACGCCGCATTCAGCGTTGATTTGATGGCGTTAAAGGGCAGCAGCAGTGGCAGCAGCATGCCGCGCACCGTCTCGACCGGCACATGATAGTACAGCGGGGTTATCAGCAGGTTCATGACCAGCATTACCGCCGTTGTCGCGACGACAGAGCCGCAAAGCCCCGCCACAGCGCCGCTCATACGGTGCCTGACGCGTGGAAAATATGTGTAAACCGTGCTCGCCACGCCGGCGAACACAGCACTGGATACAAAATTCATCAAAAAGCCCCAAAAGCCCGTGCCGCTGATAGTCACCAGCTCCAGCAGCGAGACTGCCAGCGCAATTATCACGCCGACAATAGGACCAAAAAGCATAGCAGCAATGGCGATGACCGTGTCCTTGATATCAAAGGTCAAAAAACCGCCGATTCCGCTTATACGCATTGTAAAAACCGCGACATATGCGATAGCGCAGAATAGCGCCATAGTCACGATTCGGCGCACGCGGGCGCCGGAAGCACTGTTTTTCATAAAAGCTCCCATGAGGGGAAAAAAGCCCCGCGAGACGACCTGCGGGGAGCTTTTCATTTTATCCTATCCGGGCTATACCGTCGGTGCAGGGATCTCACCTGCTCGGCGCCTGTGGCGTTCGCGGACTGTCATACCGCCGGCATGGAATCACACCAATCCCCTAAAATGATGTTAAAAAATTGGGCAGCAGTCCCGGGGGAAGCCCCCGGGACTGCGCAATATGAGTAAATTACTCGATGATCTCGGAAACGATACCGGAACCAACGGTTCTACCACCCTCACGGATAGCGAAACGGAGTCCGTTCTCGATAGCGATAGGTGTAATGAGCTCAACGGTCATGTCGACGTTGTCGCCGGGACGGCACATCTCAACGCCCTCAGGCAGCTCGATAACACCGGTAACGTCGGTAGTTCTGAAGTAGAACTGAGGTCTGTAGCCGGGGAAGAAGGGCTTCTTACGGCCGCCTTCCTTCTCGGTCAGGACGTAAACGTGACCAACGAACTTGGTGTGCGGATGAATGGAGCCGGGCTTGCAGAGAACCTGGCCGCGCTCGATGCCGTTCTTGTCGATACCACGGAGCAGAGCACCGATGTTATCGCCAGCCTCAGCCTGGTCGAGCAGCTTGTGGAACATCTCAACACCGGTAACAACGGTGGTCTTCTTCTCGTCAGACAGACCAACGATCTCAACAGTGTCGCCAACCTTAACGGTACCACGCTCAACACGGCCGGTAGCAACGGTACCACGGCCGGAGATGGTGAAGACGTCCTCAACGGGCATCAGGAAGGGCAGATCAGCCTTTCTCTCAGGAGTGGGGATGTAGCTGTCAACAGCGTCCATCAGCTCCCAGATAGGAGCGTACTCGGGAGAGGTGATGTCGGTGGAAGCGCTCTCGAGAGCAGCACGTGCGGAACCACGGATGAAGGGGATGTCATCGCCCGGGAAATCGTAGGAGGAGAGCAGGTCACGGGTCTCCATCTCAACCAGGTCGAGCAGCTCGGGGTCGTCGACGAGGTCGGTCTTGTTCATGAAGACTACCAGTGCGGGAACGCCGACCTGGCGAGCCAGCAGGACGTGCTCACGGGTCTGCTGCAGAGGACCGTCGGAAGAAGCAACGACCAGGATAGCGCCGTCCATCTGGGCAGCACCGGTGATCATGTTCTTAACGTAGTCAGCGTGGCCGGGGCAGTCCACGTGAGCGTAGTGACGGTTGTCAGTCTCGTACTCAACGTGTCTGGTGTTGATTGTGATACCTCTTGCCTTCTCCTCGGGAGCGTTATCGATCTGGTCATATGCCAGGAACTCGACGCTACCGTTCTTGAGAGCGAGGGTCTTGGTGATAGCAGCGGTAAGAGTGGTTTTACCATGGTCAACGTGACCAATGGTACCAATGTTAACGTGGGGCTTAGTGCGTTCAAACTTAGCTTTTGCCATTTTGAATTATCCTCCATTAAATAATTTTAAGCTTTGTGTGCATTGGAGATTATGGTCTCCTGGATCGACTTGGGAACCTCAGAGAAGTGGCTGGGCTCCATTGAGAACTGACCGCGACCCTGCGTATTGGAGCGCAGCGCGGTAGCGTAACCGAACATCTCGGACAGTGGCACCATAGCGGTGATATCCTGAGCGCCGGGGCGGGTCTCCATGGACTGGATCTGACCGCGGCGGGCATTCAGGTCGCCAATGACGTTGCCGGTGTAGTCATCGGGGGCGACGACCACGACCTTCATGATAGGCTCGGTGAGTACGGGGTCTGCCTTTCTCATGGCCTCCTTGAACGCCATTGAACCGGCGATCTTGAATGCCATCTCAGAGGAGTCGACCTCGTGATATGAACCGTCATACAGCGTGACCTTGACGTCCACAACATTGTAGCCGGCAAGAACACCGCTCTGCATAGCACCCTGGATACCGGCGTCAACAGCGGGAATGTATTCCTTCGGAATAGCACCGCCGACGACCTTGTTCTCGAACAGGTAGCCAGCACCCGGCTCGTTGGGCTCAAGTATGATC
>CAYXBY010000109.1:0-3591 GCA_964463325.1 uncultured Lachnospiraceae bacterium
CGGGGCCCGCGCCGCGCGGCGCGGGTCGCCGCCCGCAGGCGGCGAAATCTCCTGCCCCCACGCCGCCCGCAGGCGGCGAAACCCCCGGCGAAAGCTCCCTTCGTCACATTCAACAAATAACCAAAAGAGGTAATATATGCGTATCAAATCAATTTCCCTCGCCCCGTCAGGGCGCGACAAGATCCAGTGGGTCGAGTCCTACATGCCCGTACTGCGCAGCATCCGCGCCGACTTCGAGCAGCGTCAGCCCTTTGCCGGACTGCGCCTGGCAATGTCCATCCATCTCGAGGCCAAGACCGCCTTTCTCGCCGAAACACTGCGCGCCGGCGGCGCCGAGGTGCACATCACCGGCTGCAACCCGCTCTCCACTCAGGACGACGTCGCAGCCGCGCTGGCTGAGTCCGGCATGGACGTCTGCGCCGAGCACGGCGTGAACGACGAACAGTACACCGCCGACCTGCGCGCGGTGCTGTCCTGTCACCCCCACCTGCTGATCGACGACGGCGGCGACCTCATCTCGCTGCTGCACGGCGACTGCCGCCAATTTGGCGACTGCCTGCTCGGCGGCTGCGAGGAGACCACCACCGGCGTCCACCGTCTGCTGGCGCGTCAGCGCGAGGGCATGCTGGACTACCCCATGCTCGACGTCAACGATGCCGACTGCAAGCACCTCTTCGACAACCGATACGGTACCGGTCAGTCGACGCTGGACAGCATCATGAACACCACCAACCTCATTATCGCGGGCAAGACCGTCGTCGTCGCCGGCTACGGCTGGTGCGGCCGCGGCTTCGCAACACGCGCACGCGGCATGGGCGCGGTCGTTATCGTCACCGAGATCGACCCCGTCAAGGCCATCGAGGCCGTCATGGACGGCTTTACCGTCATGACCATGGATCAGGCCGCCCCGCTTGGCGATCTGTTCGTCACGCTGACGGGCTGCCGCGACGTCATCACCCGCCGCCACCTCGAGCTCATGAAGGACGGCGCACTGCTCGCCAACAGCGGCCATTTCGACGTCGAGATCAACAAGCATGACCTCGAAGCTATGTCCGTTCGCACTCATCAGCGCAAGCCCGGCATCATGGGCTACTACCTTCCCGACGGCCGCGTGCTCAACCTGCTGGCCGAGGGACGACTGGTCAATCTCGCCGCCGGTAACGGCCACCCCGCCGAAATAATGGACATGTCCTTCGCCCTCCAGGCGCTCTGCCTCGAGTTTATCGCCTCATCACGTGGCTCGCTTGAGCATAAGGTCTATCCCGTGCCCGCTGAGATCGATTCGCGCGTGGCCGAGCTCAAGCTCGCCTCCCTCGGCGTCTCCATCGACCGACTCACCGAGGAGCAGCGAGATTATTTAAGAGGATTTTAATGCCAAGGGGTCTTTTTCGAGAAAAAGGCCCCTTGGCACCCCAAAAAGCTTTCAAGCAATGGGGAATTGGGGTCTTCCCGCTTTGGCAAGCGCTCGTCGGAACCCCGAAAATGGCATAGATCAAGCTTTTCGGGCATCCGCAAGCCACTATCTACCCTTCCTTTTTTGGGGGATCCAAGGCTCCTTTTTCAAAAAGGTACTCTGGCTTTTGCCGGGCAGGACCCTGCACACCATATAATTTCGAGGCATATATGAATTATAAAACACAGGTAGCCGTAGTTGGCGCGGGGCATGCAGGCGCCGAGGCGGCGCTCGCGGCAGCGCGGCTGGGCGTTGACACGGTATTATTCACGCTATCGCTTGACAGCATAGCGAACATGCCCTGCAATCCGTCGATAGGCGGCACGGGCAAGGGACATTTGGTTTATGAGATAGACGCGCTGGGCGGCGAGATGGGACGCGCGGCCGATCTTGTGACGCTGCAATCGCGGACGCTCAATCTCGGCAAGGGCGCGGCGGTGCATTCCAAGCGCATACAGGCCGACAGGCGGTTATATTCCCATCTCATGAAGCACACGCTGGAGACCACGCCGCACCTGCGCATCATACAGGCCGAGGTAGTCGACCTGACGACAAGGGACGACGGCTACGGCCGCCGCATAGCGTCGCTCACCACGCGGCTGGGCGAGGTCTGGGAATGTGACTGCGCCGTGCTGTGCACGGGAACCTACCTTTCCGGGCGCATTTTCGTCGGCGATGTCAATTATGAGTCGGGTCCCGACAGCATCTGCGCCGCGCGCGGTCTTTCGGACGCACTGCGCCGCGAGGGCGTCGAGCTCATGCGCTTCAAAACGGGAACGCCGCCGCGCGTCAAGCGCAGCACGGTCGAGCTGTCGGTGCTCGAGCCGCAGCCGGGCGAGCCCGATCCGCTGCCATATTCCGTTCTCACGCCTGAGGACGCCTATGCCGCGCTGCCGCAGACGGAGTGTCACATAGTCTATACGACACCCGAAACGCACCGTATCATAAGGGAAAACCTGCATCGCTCCGCCATGTATTCAGGTCAGATACACGGCACGGGACCCCGCTATTGCCCCTCGATCGAGGACAAGCTCGTCCGCTTCGCCGACAAGCCGCGGCATCAGCTTTTTGTCGAGCCCATGGGTGCGGACAACGAGGAGCTGTACATTCAGGGCTTTTCGACCTCGCTGCCTACCGACGTTCAGGAGGCCATGCTGCACAGTCTGCCCGGCTTTGAGCACGCCGAGATAATGCGCTACGCCTACGCCATCGAGTACGACTGCGCCGACCCGACTCAGCTGTCGGCGACGCTCGAGCTCAAATCGATAGGCGGGCTGTACGGCGCGGGGCAGTTTAACGGCACGTCGGGCTACGAGGAAGCGGCAGCGCAGGGACTTATTGCCGGCATCAACGCCGCGCTGCGGGTCCGTGGCGAGCCGCCGCTGACACTGGCGCGGTCGTCGTCCTACATTGGGACGCTGATCGACGATCTCATCACCAAGGGCACCAACGAGCCGTATCGCATGATGACCTCGCGGTCGGAGTACCGTCTGCTGCTGCGCCAGGACAACGCCGATCGGCGGCTGACGCCCGAGGGGCGGCGTGTCGGACTGATCGACGACGCAAGGTGGGCGGCGTTCGAGGCCAAAATGGCGGCCATCGAGGCCGAAAAGCAGCGTCTGCGCCGGACATATCTGCCGCCGGACGCCGTCAACGGCCTGCTTTCCGAGCGAGGCGAGTCGCCAGTGACGACCGGCATTTCGCTGGCCGAGCTGCTGCGCCGCCCGGCGCTCAGCTATAATGATATAGTTAAATTAGATCCGCGCCCGGCGCTCAGCTATAATGATATAGTTAAATTAGATCCGCGCCCGCAGCTGTCGCGGCGGGAAATGCTGACTGTCGAGATCGACATAAAATATGAGGGCTACATCAAGCGCGAGCTGGCGGAGGTGGAGCGTCACGCGCGGCTGGAGGGCTATCGGCTGCCACGGGAGCTGGACTATTCGACGGTGCGCGGTCTGCGCCTGGAGGCGGCGCAAAAGCTGAACCGTTTTCGCCCCGAGACGCTGGGTCAGGCGTCGCGCATCAGCGGCGTCAACCCGGCGGATATTTCGGTGCTGCTGATATTTTTGGGGAAATGAAGTGGAATTGTCAAGAAAAGTGCAGTCGAAAAATCCCCTAAATAAGGTAGCGATATA
>CAYXBY010000110.1:0-3490 GCA_964463325.1 uncultured Lachnospiraceae bacterium
GCAGCAGGGGGAGATGAAAGAATCTAATTATTTTGTAAATCCTTTTGTTTTTTGGCCTGTCTACTTGACGGGGGGCACATTATTTTTCACCCTAACCGGTGTTTTTTGATTTTCCCGCGAAGCTGTTTGAAAGTTTTGGGGGTGCAGGGGGACTTTTTCAAAAGCACCCCAGCGTACCCCCCTGAAGCATTAAAGATTAGCAGCGCCGATGATGCCGGCATTGTTGCCCAGCTGAGCGATGCACAGGCGGGTCAGCGGAACCAGTCCGGGGCCGTATTGCTGGCGGCGGACGAGCGGCTCGAGCAGCTCGATCAGCAGGTCTCCCTCGCCGGAGATACCGCCGCCGATGGACAGCACCTCAGGCTGAAATATGTTGATAACACTGGCGATACCGTTAGCCAGGTACATGACGTACTCGTCTACGATCTCACGCGCCTCGGCATCGCCTGCGCGCATGGCGTCAAAGGCGGTGCGGCCGGTGACACGGCCGTCGGCGTCCAGAAAATCGCCCAGACGGGTGGGGCGGCCGTAGTTGCGGCAGGTGAGCAGCTTTTCGTTGGTCATGTTGATGAGCGCGGTGGCTGAGCTGTAGGCCTCCCAGCAGCCGCGGCGGCCGCAGCCGCACAGGCGTCCGCCGGCCTGAATGACCATATGCCCCAGCTCGCCGCCGGCGAAGTTAAAGCCGGAATAGATCTTGCCGTCGATAATGATCCCGCCGCCGACACCGGTGCCCAGCGTGATGATGATGGAGCTTTGCGTGCCGCGAGCCGCACCGGCGATGGCCTCGCCCCAGGCGGCGGCGTTGGCGTCGTTCTCGATTCGGACTGTCGGGTGCCCCAGCCGCTCGGAAAGCCGGGCGCAGATGGGGTAATGCTCAAACGGCAGATTGCAGGCGTGCAGTATCTGCCCGGCGCGGGCATCGATAATGCCGGGCGCGGCGATGCCGATGCTCTCGACCTCGTCGATACTGCCGCCAAAATCGTCGCACACGGCGCGACATATGGCAGCCATCCAGCTGACAATGCCGTCAGCTGATCGCTCAGCACCGGTGGGGACGGTCTTTTTGACTATTATTCGCTGCTGCTCATTCACCAGCGCGACGGCCATTTTGGTGCCGCCGAGATCAATGCCTATACGATACATGCTGTGCTCCCTTCACATTTTAAGCTGTTGAGCCTGCGATCACGGGCTCAGTTTTCGCTGTAGATGACAGTGACGTCGGGGTGCAGCTGCAGCAGCGATGCGGGCAGCTGCGGTGTAACGGGACCGTGCAGCGCGCGGTCGAGCACCTGCATCTTGCCGGCGCCGTTGGCGACCAGCAGCAGCTTGCGCGCCTGCATTATGCCCTGCATGCCCATGGAAATAGCCTGACGCGGCACGTCGGCCTCGCTGGCAAAGAAGCGGGCGTTGGCTTTGATGGTGGATTCGTGCAGATCGACGACATGCGTTGCGGTCTCGATGGTGTCGGCGGGCTCGTTGAAGCCGATGTGGCCGTCAAAGCCGATGCCCAGCAGCTGGAGGTCGATGCCGCCGAGACGGCGGATGCGTGCGTCGTACTCAGCGCACTCGGCCGCGAGATCAGTGGCAAGGCCGTTGGGAACGTAGGTGTTCTCGGGCTTGATGTTGACAAAGTCGAACAGGTTGTCCTGCATAAAGCGGCGGTAGCCCTGCTCGGCGTCGGGACCGAGGCCGACGTACTCGTCAAGGTTGATGCTGGTGACGTCGGAGAAATCGAGGTCGCCCTGATTGTACCACTTGACCAGCCATTCGTAGGTGCCGACAGGGGACGAGCCGGTAGCGAGGCCGAGAATGCAGTTCGGCTTGCTGATGACCTGCGCGGCGATGACCGAGGCAGCCTTGCGGCTGAGCTCGTCGTAGCTTGATGCTTTGATGATCTTCATAATTGTATCCTCACAGTTTATAAAAAAAATTTAACAAACCCTTGCAGGTATATTATAGCACGATTTGCGCGGCGGGTCAAGGGGGGAGTATGCAATAGTTCACCTATCCAAAGCCCTTGACAAAACCCCCACAATGTGATATATTGTTCGTATAAACGACACCCGCCCCGGGGTCGATGAGAAAGGCTCGTTTATGAACAAAACAACCGCGCCGGCGACGCCGGCCGATACAACTGCCGCCACACCACCGGCGCCGGTTGAGTCCGTCACGGCGGACGCACTGCTCTGCACCGCGCTGGATATCGGCGAGGGGATCCTGCGCAGCGGGGGCGAGATCCGCCGCGTTGAGGATACAATAAACCGCATCTGCTACGCCTTCGGCGCCCTGCACGTCGAGGCGTTCACCATCACCTCGCTTATGACGGTCTCCGTCCGCATGCCGGACGGCAGCTATTCCAGCCAGGTTCGTCGCATTCTCGAGGTCAGCACCGATCTGCACCGGCTCGACCGCTTCAATCGCATCTCGCGCCGCGTCTGCGCCCATGAAATAACGCTCGATGAAGCGCAGGTGCTCATCCGCGAGACCAAGCGCTCCAAGCCCTACCCCGATTGGGTGGTCTATATCGGCGCCATACTCGCCGCGGGCGGCTTTGCGCTGTTTTTCGGCGGCGGAATTGCCGATGCACTTGCCGCCGCGCTGGTCGGGGTCATGATAAAGCTGCTCGAGAGCCGCCGCCCCGACTATGTCAACAGCATGGCGCAGGCCATCATCAGCTCATTTTTTGGCGGCCTCGCCGCGCTGGTGTTGCTGCGTCTCGGGCTGGGGAATAATATTGACAAGATCATGATCGGTACCATTATGCTGCTCATTCCCGGCATGACGATCGGCACCTCCATCCGCGACATGCTCAGCGGCGATATTATAACCGGTATTTTCCGATTTGTGCAATCATTGCTGCTGGCTGTCATAATTGCGCTGGGCTATGGCGCGGCCATTCTGCTGATGGGGAGGGTGTGGCCGTGACACTATCTGAGTTTTTGATCAATATTTGTTATGCGCTCATTTCGACTGCCGGCTTTTCGCTGCTGTTTCGGCTGGATATAAAGCGTCTGCCGCTGGCGACGCTGGGTGGCGGCATCGAATGGGCGACCTACCTGATCGTTTTCAATCACGGCGAGGATGTTTTTGTTGCGACCATGGTAGCGACGATCGTGGCGACGTTTTTCTCGGAGCTGTGCGCGCACCTATGTCGCACGCCGGCTACGGTTTTTCTGATGCCGGCGCTCATCCCGCTGGTGCCGGGCGGCAGCTTGTACTACACCATGAGCCACCTGATCGCCGCAGAATATACCGAAGCCTGGCGATATGGTCGGGATACGATTTACGTTATTCTGGGCATTGCCGGCGGCGTGGTGGTAGCGTCGCTGGTGGTTTACGCGCTGCGCGGGGCGCGGAAGAAATGAAGCATTGCATGCTTCAGCGCTTTTGCGGTGACGACCGCTGCTCTTTTTGAAGTATTGCATACTTCAGCGCCTGGACTGTTATACTATAAGTAGAGTCGACAAACACCCAAAGATATGATACAATT
>CAYXBY010000111.1:0-3432 GCA_964463325.1 uncultured Lachnospiraceae bacterium
GAGGTGGTTGGGGCTCCGCAGCACCGGCGTGTTCTTTGGGTTCAGACCGCCTTTGACGGTCTGAACGGTTACTTCTCTGTCACGAGACAGAAAGTACAAAGCATCGTCTTACCGCTGACAATCGGTCAAGCCAGCCCTGAAGCATGCAATACTTCCCCCCCAGCCCCGAGGCTGCAAGCCTCACCGGCGCCGAAGTATGCAATACTTCACCCCAGGCGCCGAAGCATGCAATGCTTCATCAAAGCCCCAAACAATACTCCCCAAATTCCCGCATCAGGCGGCTCGCCGACGGACGCAGCGTCTCGGGAACGTTCTCCATAAACCTGTGCGATTCCAGCACAAAATCACCTGCATAGCCTATTTCGCGCAGCGTCGGAACTATCTGCTCCCACTTGATGTTGCCGCCGACAAACGGAATCAGGTGCGAATCGCGCTCGCCCTTGTTGTCGTGCACGTGCGTCGCCTTGAGACGATCCCCCAAGCGCCGCAGCTGGCGCGGCTGGTCACTGTACGACATGCGCCCGTGACCAAAATCCCAGCATACGCCCACCGGCGCACCCGCAAAGCTGTCAAGTATGCCAATAAGATCGTCGACGTCCGCACCATAACGACGGCGGAAACGGTCACTCGGCACTGCCGCCTCGATCATGTTCTCAAATGCAATTCCTGTCCCGACCTTGGCAGCCAGCTCGACAAACTCGGCATAAAACCTATGGTTGGTCTCCAGCTGGATGGCATTGTCGTACTCGGTGTTGACCGTGTCGGTCAGCGGGTGTACCGTTACCCACTTGACGCCCAGCCGCCCCGATGCGACAATGCAGCGCCGCGTCATCTCGCGGAACATTTCAGTGTATTCCTCCGTCGGCTGACTGCCGCGCAGATAAAAGTCTCCGTTAAACGGCGCGTGAGCCTGCGAAATGCGAATGCCGGACTGCGCCGCCTGTTCGCCCAGCGCATCAATCCGCGCCTCCCAGTCATCACGCGACAGATCGTCCTCAACCCCACGCACCGATGCACAGGTGTTGAGATCCGCTACCTTAAAGCCCGCCTCGGCTATCTGCCGCAGCTGGTCACCGTAGCTGTTGCTACGCTTGATGCCCTCGGATTTCGTGTATGTACGGTATATGTTGGTCATTACTCCAAGCTCCATGCTTGCTTCCTCCGTTTTTCTCTGTTTCGCCGTAGCTACATATATTATACTCCATGTGTATAAAAAAATCAATATTAAATTTTGCTCCGAGCCCCCGGCAGGGGACGCGCCGCGGGGCTCTGCCCCGGCCCCCGGCAGGAGACGCGCCGCGGGGCTCTGCCCCGGCCCCCGGCAGGGGACTTTTGAAAAAGTCCCCTGCACCCCCAAAACTTTCAAACAGCTTCGCAGGGGAGCGCCAAAATACCGGTTAAGGTGACGAATGTCTTGAACGTTCTTCGCCTTAACCGGATCCCTTTTTCCTTAATTGCTTGAAAGCTTTGCGGGGTCTGGGGTGCTTTTTCAAAAGCACCCCAGCGGGTACAAGGGCGGAGCCCTGTAATACTCGTATTCTTACGCTATAGGCTCGACGGAGTCCTGGGAGCGGAAGAGCATAGATATCAGCCAGATGCCGGCGAGCGCGACCAGCGTATAGACGATACGACTGATCAGTGCGCCCTGACCGCCGAACAGCCAGGCGACGATATCGAAGCTAAAGAGTCCGATGCTGCCCCAGTTAAGGGCGCCGATGATGGCTATCACCAGCGCGATCTTGTCCATGACCATAAGTCGGTCTCCTTTCAGGATTCAAAACACGGGCGAGATTATTCGCCTGAAGATAGTCTGCCCGAGGCGGCGGTGCGAAATTCGCACGGGGTTATGGAAATATGTGCACGCGGTTACAGTATTGGGACGCGTTTGCACGCTATTTTTGACATATCGGTAATATGGGGGGTTGCCAAAATTATAGTTTTGGTATATAATTAATGTGTCTATAACTATCAAAGGAGCTTTATCATGAAATTGAACGAAAAAACGCACCGCCTGACGCTGTGCGGTATGTTTGTTGCCATCATCATCGTCATGACGGTGATACCGTTCACCGGATACATATCCTATTCGCCTATCGGCGTTGCAATAACGACGCTGCACATTCCCGTTATCATCGGCTCGATGTTTTTAGGCCCCAAATACGGCGCGCTGCTGGGCGGCGTTTGGGGCGTGACCTGCCTGGTCAAGGCGTTTCTTAACCCCGACCCGGCCAATATACCGTTTCAAAACCCGCTGGTGTCGGTGCTGCCGAGAATAATAGTCGGGCTGGTGGCAGCCGCTGTCTTTGCGCTGTGCTGCCGCTGGAAAAAGCTGGCGCGGCCGCTGGCGGCGCTGATATCCGCTGTCGTCGCCACGCTGACAAATACCGTCCTGGTGCTGACCATGCTTTACGTTTTCAACGCCTATGACAGCCTGGCCGAGACGGCCGCGGCGGTTATAGAGACCATAATAATGACCATCGTCAGCCTGAACGGCGCACTCGAGCTGGGTGCGGCAGCGGTCATAGTCCCGCTGATATATACTGCGGTTTCGCGCTCGCGCGGCATGAGAGGCGGGGCGGGATCATGACGAGACCTGTAATTGCAATTTCGCCGTCATATAATTCTGACGGTCTCATCCGCATGCGTCCGGATTATCTTGACGCGCTGTGGGAGGCGGGCGCCATTGGCGTTTTTGTCGCATACACGACCGACCCCGCCCGGCTTGATGCCTACGCCGAGGAGTTTGATGGCTTTCTGTTTGCCGGCGGCGTCGACGTCGACCCCAAGCATTACGGTGAGAGCGTGCAGCACGACTCGGTCGAGATATGTGCCGAGCGCGACGCCTTCGAGCTCGAGCTGGCGCGGCGCGTGCTGAAGACTGACAAGCCGGTGCTGGGAATTTGTCGAGGAGTGCAGCTGCTGAATGTCGCCATGGGCGGCAGCCTGCACCAGCACATTGACGGACATAGTCAGCGAGAGCCGCGCGGCGTGCCGACGCACCGTGTGACGCTGACGCCGGGGACGCGACTTGAGCAGCTGATCGGCTGTGGGCAGATAATGGTCAACAGCTTTCACCATCAGGCCGTCAAGCAGCCGGCGCCCGGGCTAAGTGTGGCCGCCGTTGCCGACGATGGAACGATAGAGGCAGTCTGTCTGCCGGGTGAGCGGTTTTTGGTGGGCGTGCAGTGGCATCCCGAGCTGTTGCACACAACTGAGGCTGCGGCGCGTAGTATATTTGAAGGTTTTTGCAGAGAGGTAAAGCATTGTATGCGCCGGGAGGGGATTTCGCCGCCTGCGGGCGGCGACCAGCGCCACGCGGCGCTGGACCCGCGCCGCCTTTGAAAAGGCGGGCGAAACTTCCAAACAAGGGGGCAGGAGATTTCGCCGCCTGCGGGCGGCGACCAGCGCCACGCGGCGCTGGACTCGCGCCGC
>CAYXBY010000112.1:0-3380 GCA_964463325.1 uncultured Lachnospiraceae bacterium
GGCTCCGCCCTGCAAACGCAAGCTCATACAGGGCTCCGCCCTGTACCCGCTGGGGGGCTTTTGAAAAAGCCCCCCAGACCCCGCAAAACTTTCAAACAAATATAAAAGAAGAAATCCGGTTAAGGTTGAGAACGTCTAAAGCGTTCGTCACCTTAACCGGTTTTTTAGCGCTTTCCGCGCGAAGCTGTTGAAAGTTTTGGGGGTGCAGGGGACTTTTTCAAAAGTTCCCTGCCTGGGTTCGGGGCAGAGCCCCGCGGCGCATCCCCTGCCGGGGTTCGGGGCAGAGCCCCGAAAAACGTATATTCATAAAAAAATGGCCGGTGAGGCCGAGATGATTGTCAAAAACGCCGAAAATGAATTATTTTCTGCGCAGCTATTGCATTTTTGAGCAAGATGTGATATCATAAGGCCAATAAAATAGGTCCTGGTAGAGGCGCGACGGTCAAAAGTAGCCCGGTGCACGGTCATTCAACCGCGGGTGAAAGGGGACGTCGCCGAAGTCGGCAGCTGCTGAATGGGCGCTGCGGGCTGGGTCAACGCAGAATATGCGTTGGACTGTCACGAAAGTGGAGCGCTATCATGGTAATGTGCATTGCCGTACATTTTTTGTATCGTATTTGTATTTTCGCCGTGACGCGCCTCGCGTCACGGCTTATTTATTTCATTTGAAGGGATCAACCACCATGAAAAGAACATTTGCTATCATCCTGGCAGTCGTCATGCTTGCGCTGCCGCTCGTCTCCTGCTCGTCTGATGCGGCCGACCTCTCGACCGCCAAGTCCATCGCCGATCTCAAGGGCACCAAGATCGCCGCTCAGTCCGGCACCTTCCACGCCGAGGCGCGCGAGCAGATTGAGGACGTCAAGGGCGCTACCTACCCCGAGTTTTCCGACATGCTCATCGCGCTCAAGTCGGGCGCCGTCGACGGTTATATAGCCGAGGAGCCGACCGCCCTTGCCGTCTGCCCCACCGACGATACGCTTGATTATATCCGCCTGGTCAACAATGAGACCGGCTTTACCGCCACCGAAAAGCAGGTTGGCGTCGCTATCGCCGTTGCCAAGGGCTCGGCGCTGCGCGACCAGATCTCAACTGTGCTCGACAGCATCTCGGCTGACACCCGTTATCAGCTCATGCTGCAAATGGCCGACATCTGCGCCGGCAAGAGCGTCTCCGAGCTGGTGCTCAAGTCCGAGACGCCCGCCACCCCCACCGGCACGCTGCGCATTGCCATGGAGTGCGCCTATGAGCCCTACAACTGGACCGACCTCAACACCCCCTCGCTGGGTGCTGTCCCGATCTACGGCGAGGGCGGCAAGGCGCAGGAGGGACGCTATGCCAATGGCTACGACGTCCAGATCGCGCTCTACGTTGCCAACACGCTGGGACTCAAGCTGGAGGTCTACGCCTATGACTGGGATTCGCTCATTCCCGCCGTTCAGTCGGGCGCGGTCGACGGCATCGTCGCCGGCATGAGCCCTACACCCGAGCGCGAGGCCGAGGTCGACTTCACCTCCATGTACTACACCTCCAATCTGGTCGTCATCTATAAGAAGAAATAATTATGAGCTTTTTTAACGATGTTTGGGTGATCCTGCGGGATTACTACCCCTATCTGCTTTCGGGTGTTGGCTACACCATGCTGATCGCGCTGGTCGGCACAGTCGCCGGCTTTGTGATCGGCATGCTGACCGGCGTCATCCGCACCGCTCCACTGCCCAAAAACGGCGCGCTGCGCCTGCTCAGACGTATTCTTGATGCGCTGATCACGGTGTATGTCGAGATATTCCGCGGCACGCCTATGATGGTGCAGGCCATGGTCATTTATTGGGGCTTTGCCTTTGCCTCAGGCGGCAGCACGCTGCCGCTGATACCGTCGGGCATACTTATCGTCTCCATCAACACCGGCGCCTATATGGCCGAGATAGTCCGCGGCGGCATAATCTCCATTGACCGCGGGCAGTTTGAAGGCGCCGAGGCCGTCGGAATGACGCATTTTCAGACCATGCTGCATGTCGTGCTGCCACAGGTGATACGCAATATATTGCCGTCGGTCAGCAACGAGTTTGTCATCAACATCAAGGACACGTCGGTGCTCAACGTCATCGGCGTGACCGAGCTGTACTATTTTGCCGCCATCATCAAGCGGCAGAATTTCCAGACGTTCCAGACATATCTTGTTGTCTGCGTCATATATTTTATCCTCACCTTTACCGTGACCCGCCTGCTGCGGCTGGTGGAGCGTCGGCTCGAGGGCAAGGAAAATTACACTATTTTCGGCTCGCAGTCTGACCCGAATGCCGAGATACACGTACCCAAGGAGGCCGCACATGACAGATAACGAGCAGCTGGTCTTCAGCATTGAGCATCTGCAAAAGCAGTTTGGCGAGCACCGCGTGCTGAACGACATCAACATGACGGTCAAACGCGGTGAAGTAGTTAGCATTATCGGCTCCTCGGGCTCGGGCAAAAGCACGCTGCTGCGCTGTATAAATCTGCTCGAAACGCCGAGCGCAGGCGCCATATTTTATCACGGAAAAAATATTCAGACGGAGCTGCCGTCGATCTACAGCTACCGTGCCGAGGTAGGCATGGTGTTCCAGCAGTTCAACCTGTACAACAACATGTCCGTGCTGCAAAACTGCGTTATCGGGCAGACGCTGGTGCTGCATCGCGGTCGCGAGGAAGCGACAGAAATTGCTATGAAGTATCTTCGCCGCGTCGGCATGGAGCAGTATATAAATGCGCGTCCGGCGCAGCTGTCGGGCGGGCAGAAGCAGCGCGTGGCTATTGCGCGGTCGCTTTCCATGTCGCCCGAGGTGATACTGTTTGACGAGCCGACATCGGCGCTCGACCCCGAGATGGTGGGCGAGGTGTTGGCTGTCATGAGGTCGCTGGCGGACGACGGTCTGACCATGCTGGTCGTGACGCACGAGATGGGCTTTGCCCGCGACGTTTCCAGCCGCGTGGTGTTTATGGACGGCGGCATTATCGAGGAGGACGACGTCCCCGAGGTGATATTCAACGCGCCCAAAAAGGAGCGGACTAAGGAATTTTTGGCGCGGGTTCTATAACGGCCGCCTCCCCCGACACCCCCACCGAGGAGCTTTCGCCGCCGGGGGGGGATTTCGCCGCCGGGGGGGGGATTTCGCCGCCTGCGGGCGGCGACCAGCGCCACGCGGCGCTGGACCCGCGCCGCCTTTGAAAAGGCGGGCGAAACTTTCAAACAAGGGGGACGAGGGTGCAACGGGGTGTGCCAAGCCTCAGCAAAGCCAGCGCACTACAGCGCCAAGCCAGGTTGCATGGGAGCAGCGCCGGCCGCGGACAGTGCCCACAAATAACATTAATGCACGCAGTGGCCCGGGAAGAGCGGCAAGCTC
>CAYXBY010000113.1:0-3285 GCA_964463325.1 uncultured Lachnospiraceae bacterium
CCTGCACCGGGCTGTTCTTTTGGTACTTTTCTGTCAGAAGACAGAAAAGTACAAATCATCGATCACCGCTGAAAATCGGTCAAGCCAGCCCCGAGGCTGCAAGCCTCACCCGGCGCTGAAGTATGCAATACTTCAAAAAAAATAAAAAACTCTCTTGACAAACCCCCGCAAGGGGTGTATAATGGGCACATAAAATGAAGGGAAGGCCGGATATGAACTGCACCGTCAGCTTTGCATACGCATATTACTATTACTTTTTCCGCAAAAGTAATAGCGTTTTGTGATGCAGGCAGGCAAGGCTTCATAGCTACGGTCACCAAGGGTGCTCGAAACAGCTGCGCATGGCGTCACGCCGTGCGTTTTTTGCTTTTTGCGCCACCTTCAAATTGCACCGAAAGGATGTTTATTACCATGCGTCTCACTATCAAAAAAGCACTTTGCCTCATCATCGCCGCCGCCACACTGCTCTGCGGCACCCTCACGCTCACCTCCTGCGAGTCGGACAAGACATATACCGTCGGTATCTGCCAGCTGGCGCAGCATGTGGCACTTGACGCCGCCACCCGCGGCTTCAAGGACGCGCTGATCGCCGAGCTGGGCGAGGAAAATGTCTCCTTCCTCGAGCAGAACGCCGCCGGCGAGAGCACCGTTTGCACCACCATCGTCAACAGCTTTGTCTCTAAAAACGTCGACCTGATAATGGCCAACGCCACCGCCTCGCTTCAGTCCGCTTATAACGCGACGAGCACCATCCCCATCCTCGGCACCTCCATCACCGAGTACGGCGTCGCCCTCGGCCTCAATGACTTCAACGGCACCGTTGGCGGCAACGTCTCCGGTACCTCTGACCTCGCACCGCTCACCGAGCAGGCAGATATGCTGCTCGAGCTGTTCCCCGACGCCAAAAATGTCGGGCTGCTCTATTGCTCCGGCGAGCCCAATTCCGAGTATCAGGTCAAGGTGATCGAGGAATACCTCGGCGGCAAGGGCCTGACCTGCACGCGTTATTCCTTCAGTGACACCAACGACATCTCCACCGCCGCCACCACTGCCGCCATGCAGAGTGACGTCATCTACATTCCCACCGACAACACCGCCGCTACCTGCGCGCCTACCATCGGCAACATCGTCCGCGAGCGCAAGGTGCCCGTCATCGCCGGCGAGAGCGGCATTTGCTCCGAATGTGGCGTCGCGACGCTGTCCATCAGCTACTACGACCTCGGCTACAAGACAGGCGAGATGGCCGCCCGCATTCTGCGCGGCGAGGCCGATATTTCCACCATGCCCATTGAGTACGCGCCCGCAACCAAGATGTACAATCCCGACATCTGCGCCGAACTGGGCATTACCCCGCCCGCCGGCTACACCGCTTTACCGTCCGGCAGCGCTGACTGAGCGAGGTGACCATGGAATTCTTATCCGCACTGCCGGGCACTGTCGCCCAGGGACTCATCTGGGGCATCATGGCCATCGGCGTTTACATCACGTATAAAATACTTGACATTGCCGACCTGACCGTCGACGGCTCCATCTGCACCGGTGCGGCCGTCTGCACCATGCTCATGCTGGCCGGTGCGCCCGCCTGGCTGGGTATGCTGGCCGGGGCGCTGTCCGGTGTCTTGGCCGGCTTGCTGACCGGGCTGCTCAACATTGCGCTGGGCATTCCCGCCATTCTGTCGGGTATTCTGACGCAGCTGATACTGTGGTCGGTCAACCTCAAGATCATGGGCAAGGCCAACCAGGCGCTGCCGGCGCGCAGCTATGACGTCCTGCTCTCGCAAATGGATCTGACCGGTGCGCTCATCACGCTGGCCATCTGCGCCGTGCTGCTGGTGGCGCTGCTGTATCTGTTCTTCGGCACCGAGCTGGGCGCGTCCATCCGCGCGACCGGCATCAATCCCGCCATGAGCCGTGCGCAGGGCATACACACCGAGGTCACCAAGCTGATCGGCCTCGCGCTGTCCAACGGCATCGTCGCGCTGGCGGGCGCGCTGCTGTGCCAGTATCAGGGCTACGCTGACATAAACATGGGGCGCGGAGCCGTCGTCATCGGACTGGCTGCTGTCGTCATCGGCGACGCACTGATCTCGCACCTGCCGCAAAATTTCGCCATTCGGCTGGCCGGCGTGCTGGTTGGGGCGATAATATACTACATTGTTTACCAGATAGTCATACTTCTGGGGCTTGACACTGACCTGCTCAAGATGTTCTCGGCCATTGTCGTGGCCGTCTTCCTCGGGCTGCCGCATTTGCGTCGGCAGCTGCATCACCGTCGCAAGGAGGGCAAGACCAATGCTTGAACTTGATAACATTACCAAGGTTTTTCATGCCGGAACGGTCAATGAAAAGGTGGCGCTTCAGGGGCTTAGCCTCAAGCTGGAGGACGGCGAGTTTGTGACCGTCATCGGCGGCAACGGCGCGGGCAAGAGCACCATGCAGAACATTATTTCGGGTGTTTTCCGCCCGGACGAGGGGCGTGTGCTGCTGGACGGCGTTGACGTCACGGCGCTGCCCGAATACAAGCGGGCGCGGTATCTCGGGCGGGTGTTTCAGGATCCCGCCATGGGCACGGCCGGCGACATGCAGATAGAGGAAAATCTGGCGCTGGCGCACCGTCGCGGCAAGCGGCGCACACTGCGCCCCGGCATTACGGGGCGTGAGCGCGAGGAATACCGGCGGCTGCTGGCCGAGCTGGGGCTGGGACTGGAGGATCGCATGGCGGTCAAGGCCGGGCTGCTTTCGGGCGGTCAGCGGCAGGCGCTGACGCTGCTGATGGCGTCGTTGTCGTGTCCCAAGCTGCTGCTGCTGGACGAGCACACTGCCGCGCTCGATCCCAAAACTGCCGCCAAGGTGCTCGAGCTGACCGATCGCATCGTTCGGGAAAATCACCTGACGACGCTTATGATCACGCACAACATGCGCGATGCTATCGCTTACGGAAACAGGCTGATCATGCTGCACGAGGGGCGCGTGGCGGTCGACGTCTCGGGCGAGCGCAAGAAAAATTTGACGGTTGAGGATCTGCTGGCGCTGTTCACGCAAGCCAGCGGGGCTTGCTTTGCGAGCGATCGAGCGATGCTGTGAGTGGGTTGAGGCTTGCAGCCTCGGTGACCGCACCTTGGCAGGGGGATTTCGCCGCCTGCGGGTGAGGGATTTTATGAGGCGCTGCGTGCCTCACTGCTATTTTGCAGTAGCGACTGCCGCTCTTTTTGAAGTACTGCATACTTCAGTGCCCCCCTCACCCCCTGCCCCCTCTCCCCAGGGAGAGGGGGATTTTTATTTTTC
>CAYXBY010000114.1:0-3115 GCA_964463325.1 uncultured Lachnospiraceae bacterium
TTTCAAGTGTCTACTCTAAGGGGATTATATCAAAATACCTGTCGGTTTTATTTTTTCGGAATGGCACGGTCGCCCGCCGCATCAAATGCCGCCGCCAGCGCACGGCGCAGCTCGGCATCCATGGCGAGATTGCCCGCCTCGGTCGCGCCGCCTCGCGTCGCCACACGGCGCTCCAGCGCCGCAAAGCCGTCGGCATCCGCCGCACTCCCCGCGCCGGCCGCATACCCAAACATGCGCCGCACGATGACCTCGGACTGCTCGTCGTCAAAGCCCAGCGCCCGACACTCGCACCGATAGGCCTCCAGAATGTGCGCCGCAAAGCCCAGCCCGCAGGATGCCGCCACCGTCAGGCGGTCGAGCATGTCCTCGTCCATGGGCAGCGCGTCGCCCAGCGTTCGCAGCAGCGGGATGACATCACCGAAGCTTGCCGCGTCCGAATACCCCAAAATATCGCAGGCGTCGGCGGCGGCCAGCGTCGGCATAATGCGCAGCACGGGACACCCCAGCGCGGCCTCAAGCTCGTCAAGGTGCACGGCGCACATGACGCTTATCACACGATGCGCCGGCGTGATGAGACCGCGCAGCTCACTCGCCAGCTCGCGAAAAACATACGGCTTGACGGCCAGCACCACCGTGTCGCAGGTCGCGAAAAGCTGCTCTGCCGTGCGGCAGACACCATGCCCGGCCGCCCGTGCCGCCTCCAGAGTGGCCTCGGAGCGCGCCGTGACGGTCACGTCCTGCGGCTCAAGCGCGCCGCCCGGGCGACACAGCCCCCGCGTCAGTGCGCGCGCAAGATTGCCGTAGCCTAAAAATCCCAGCTTCATGCTTATTCTCCTCCCCTCAGCGCACCTGACCGTCACCGCTGACGCGGTACTGCGTTGTCGTCAGCGCCTCCATGGCGAAGGGGCCGCGAACGTGCAGCTTTTGGGTCGAGATGCCGATCTCGGCGCCCATGCCAAACACGCCGCCGTCGGTAAATCGGGTCGAGGCGTTGGAATACAGCGCCGCCGCGTCGACGTGCGTCATGAAATAATCGATGGCCGCGGCGTCATTTGCCACGATGGCCTCGCTGTGGTGGGTGCCGTATTTATTGATGTGCGCGACGGCCTCGTGAACGTCCTCGACGACGCCGACGCTGAGTATAAGATCGTTATATTCGGTCGCAAAATCCTGCTCGGACGCAGGGACGGCGCCGGGCATGAGCGCCAGCGCCTCGGTATCTGCTCGCAGCTCGACGCCATGTGCGCTCAGCGCCTCGGCGGCGCGGGGCAGGTACTCAGCCGCGACGGCACGGTCACACAGCAGCGTCTCGGCAGCATTGCAGACGGAGGGGCGCGAGGTCTTGGCATTGACAATAATATTGACGGCGCGGTCGATGTCGGCGCTGCTGTGAACGTAAACATGGCAGTTGCCGGCGCCCGTCTCGATGACAGGCACGCGCGAATTGTCGACCACCTTGCGTATCAGTCCGGCGCCACCGCGCGGAATGATGAGGTCGATATGTCCGCGCAGCGTCAGCATGACATTGACGCTCTCGCGGTCGGTGTCGCCGATCAGCGCGACGGCATCGCGCACGCCAAAGGGCGTCAGCGCCTCGCGCAGCGCCGAAACGATGGCGCGGTTGGTGTTGAGCGCCTCGCTGCCGCCGCGCAGAATGACGGCGTTGCCGCTCTTGAGGCAGAGCACCGCTGCGTCGACCGTGACATTTGGACGCGCCTCGTATATCATGCCGACGACGCCCAGCGGCACGCGCCAGCGGGTGATGTGCAGACCGTTCGGGCGGGTGTCCTCGTACTCGAGGCGCAGCGGGTCGGGCAGCACGCGCACCTCGTCGACCGACGCCGCAATGGCGTCCAGTCGCTCGTGCGTCAGCGTCAGGCGGTCGAGCATGGCGGACGACATGCCACGCTCGCGTGCCGCGATGAGATCCCGTGCGTTGGCGGAAAGAATATGCTCACGCGCCGAGCGCAGCACTGCCGGGATGGCGGCGAGGATACGGTCGCGCGTATCGCCCTCGATGAGGGGCGGAAGCGTCGCGCGGGCGGCGCGGCACATTGAAATCAGCTCTTTTTCGGTCATAATTGCACCTTTCTTTGCAAGAATTTCAAAAACATCTTGCAAAAAATCGATTTTTATTGTAGAATACTTATATCATACCACAAAACGCGCGAAAGTGAAATAGAAAATGGAAAAAAATCAAAAAATAATTGTTGTCAAGGTGGGAACCTCCACCCTAACGCACGCCACCGGCATGCTCAATATCCGCAAGATCGAGCAGCTGTGCCGCGTGCTGTGCGATATAGAGAACAGCGGCGTCAAGCTGATACTTGTCTCCTCGGGCGCGGTGTCGGCGGGCTGGGTCAAGATGGGACTGTCCCGCAGCCCGGACACGGTGAGCGAAAAGCAGGCGGCGGCCGCCATCGGCCAGTGCGAGCTGATGAGCATGTACGACAAATATTTCATGGACTACGGCTATGTTGCGGCGCAGGTGCTGCTGACCAAGGATGTGGTCGACATACCGCTGCGGCGTGAAAATGCGCAGTCGACCTTCCGACTGCTGCTGGAGGGGCGGAGCATACCGGTCGTAAACGAGAATGACACGGTCTCATTTGAGGGCATCAAGATAGGCGGAAATGACATACTTTCGGCCTATGTTGCGGCGCTGGTGCAGGCGGATCTACTGATCAACCTGTCAGATGTGGACGGCCTGTTTGACCGCAACCCCAAGGACGACCCGGACGCGCAGCTGATCCCGGTCGTGCACGAGATCGACAGTGCGCTGGAGAGCATTGCTGGCGGCGCGGGCACGGCGCGCGGCACGGGCGGCATGCGTGCCAAGCTGGACGCGGCCATTATCTGCCGTGATGCGGGGGTGCCCATGGTCATTGCCAACGGCGCCAATCCTGATATTCTGTACGACATTGTCGCGGGGGCGCCGGTGGGGACCCACTTTGTGTGGGGGAAGTGAAGTATTGCATACTTCGGCGCTCATGAGGTGAGCGCACCTCGGCGTGGGGTGAGGCTTGCAGCCTCGGGGCTGGGGTGAAGCATTGCATGCTTCGGGGCTGGGTTGAGCGATTGTCAACGGTAATCAATGTTTTGCCGCTTTCTGCAC
>CAYXBY010000115.1:0-3002 GCA_964463325.1 uncultured Lachnospiraceae bacterium
GAAAAATAAAAATCCCCCTCTCCCTGGGGAGAGGGGGCAGGGGGTGAGGGGGGCAATGAAGCACGCAGTACTTCAAAAAGAGCAGCGGTCGCTACCGTAAAAGCGTCGAAGCATGCAATGCTTCACCCCCCCCTTCACCTCATCCTCGCCGCTGCATCCCGCAGGCGCGGCTCGGCATATGCAAAAAATCGCAGATATGCCGCACAAAAACGGTTCTTGGGCGGCTCGCCCGGCGCTACCTCAACCCGCTCGCGGTAGCAGCCGCCACGGCACAACGGCAAATAACGGCAGGCACGGCAGTCGGGGTGCAGCACCGTCGAGCGCTCGATAAACCCCAGCTCCTCCCGCCGTGCGTCCAAAGCCTCAAGACTGTCGGTCAGTATGCTGCCCAGCCTGTATTCGTCCAGCACGTAAAAATCGCAGGGATAAACGCCGCCGTCCGCCTCAATGACATACTGCGGCGAGCAAATGCCCGCCATGCCGCAGTTTTCGGGGCGCATACCCAGCATCACGGCCATCCAATTTTCAAAGGTTCGATTGTAAATATAATTCCCCCGCACAAGCTCGGCATACCATGCATCAAAGCTGCGGCAGAGGAACGTCCCGTACTGCTCGGCCGTCAGCGACGGCGCCGCGCACTCGTTCCCAGCCTCGCACAGCGGGTCGAGACAGGGTATGTACTGCTGATACCCAAACCCCTGCGCCCGGAAAAAGTTGTGCAGTCGCAGCGCACCGCGGGCGGTCGCACCGGTGACGACGGTCAGGATGTTGAACTCCACCCCGTGCCGCCGCAGCAGCTGCGCCGTGCGCATGACGGCGTCAAATGTCCCGCGGCCCGACGGCGTGCGGCGGTTGGCATCGTGCAGCTCCCGCCCGCCGTCCAGCGACAGACCCACCAGAAAGTGCATGCGGGCAAACAGCCGCGCCCATTCCTCGTCAACGGCAAAGCCGTTGGTCTGTATGGCATATCGCACGCGCACCCCGCGCGTATTGTACCGCGCCACCAGCGCCTCGAGTGTGCGATAAAAATCAAGCCCGGCCAGCGTCGGCTCGCCGCCCTGAAACATAAATGTGCACTCTCGCCCGGTCGCCTCAAGCATGCGCCGCACTATCACCTCGAGCGTCTCGGACGTCATCATGCCCATGACGGCGGTCTCGCGGTTGGCCATTTCGTCGTTGTAAAAGCAATAGCGGCAGCGCATGTTGCAGGCGCCCGACGCCGGCTTGATGAGGACGCTCAGCGCCGGCTTAGTCATCATAATGGCGCAGCCAGTCGGTCAGCTGCTCGAGATTTTGAAATTTGACCTTGTTGTTGCTTATTTTGAGCCGCTGCGGGTGGTTCATGGTAAGGCCGTTGACATAATCCAGCTGACGCGGCTCGTATTCCTCCTCCTCACGCTGGCGTGTCCAGCCGCGCCAACGCCAATCGGGCGCGGGAGCGTCGGTGCGCCAGGGGCGGGACTCCCAATAATAGCCGCGGAAGGGATCGCGCCGCGCACACATGCTGTCAAGTATCGCGTCGTGCAGGCGGTTGCGAACGGCGACGTGATCGGGGTCATCGATCAGGTTGTGCAGCTCGTAGGGGTCGTTATCGAGATCGTACAGCTCATCTGACGACATGAGATTAATCGCCAGCTTGAAGTGTCCGTCGGTGACGGCGCGCAGCGGCTGCAGGCCGCCGTAGTGGTCATGGTCCTGCTCAAAGCGGGTGAATTCAAAGAAGACATACTCGGGCGCGTCGGCGTCAAGGTCGAGGGCGGTGGCCAGAATGCTCTCGCCCTGCATGACGCGGGGCGTCGGAAGGCCGAAATATTCAAGCACGGTGGGGCAAACGCTGATGTGCGACACGGCGCGGCGGTCATACACGCCGCCTCGAACTCCATCAGGCAGGCGGATGATGAGGGGAATGCGCGCCACCTCGTCGTAGGCGGTCGGCCCCTTGGCGAACAGGCAGTGCGATTGCAGCATGTCGCCGTGGTCGGAGGTGTAGAGAATGGCGGCGTCGCGCGGGACGGCGTCAACAACGCGGCCGATCAGCGCGTCGGCGAAGGAATTGCAGCCGAAGAAGGCGGGCGCCTTGATCTTGACGGCGTCGCGGTCGGCCTCGGGACCCTTTTCGGCCGCCCAGACGTGCTGATAGTCGGGCTTGCCCTCCAGCGTATCCCAGACGGCGGGCGTTTTGGGGAATTCGTAATTTTTGTACATGTCGGCATAGGGCTGCGGGCAGAGCGAGGGGCCGTGCGGCTCGTCGAACGAGACGACAAGGAAATAGTCCTCATCGCGGTGCCGCTGCATAAAGTCGAGCGCGCGCTGCGCAACGCGGTAGCCGTAGGTCATGTCCTCTGTCCAGTCGATAAAGCGCATGGTCTTGGTTGCGCGGGACTGAATACGCTCGTCCTCGCTCAGCTCGTCGAGGTAGCGGCGCATATCGTACCAGTAATCGGGATCCCAGCCCTCGGGGCAGCGGCCGTTGCCGAAATAATCGGTGCCGTCAAGGTGCCACTTGCCTATGTAGGCGCAGTGGATGCCGTTGTCATGCAGGCGCTGACCGATGGTCTTGACGTTGTCACCGAGCGCCATGCCGTTGCCCCACGAGCCGGTGCAGGCGGGGAAGATGCCGGTGAACAGACCCGCGCGGGCGGGGCCGCAGACGGGCTGGGTGGTATAGGCGCGGTCGTAGCGGACGCCCTCGGCGGCTAGCGCGTCGATATTGGGGGTAGCGAGACCTGTCTCGCGGTAGCAGTTGACCATGTCGTAGCGTTGGGTGTCGGTCATGATCAGGACGAACTGTTTTTTTGCGTTCATGGTGTACCTCCGGCGGGATTTTCTTTTTGTTTTATTATAATATATTTTGACTTCAATGTCAACGGCGGGCGGAGGATTTGCTGAGGCGCAGCGTGCCTCGGTGCTCTTTTTGAGGCGCGGCGTGCCCCGACACCCCCACCGGAGGGGCTTTCGCCGCCTGCGGGCGGCGACCAGCGCCGCGCGGCGCTGGACCCGCG
>CAYXBY010000116.1:0-2841 GCA_964463325.1 uncultured Lachnospiraceae bacterium
GCCCGCCTTTTCAAAGGCGGCGCGGGTCCAGCGCCGCGTGGCGCTGGTCGCCGCCAGCAGGCGGCGAAAACCCCCGGCCGCCCGCAGGCGGCGAAAGCCCCCGTCTTTGCCACTCATATCCATATGTCGTCATATTAAAAAGGAGCCATATGTTATTTTCATCACTCGAATTTATTTTTCTCTTCATGCTGGTCACAGTGCCGGTGTATTTTATCTGTCCCATGCGATGGCGCAACCTCGTGCTGCTCATCGTCAGCCTCATTTTTTACGGCTGGGGCGAGCCGGTCTACGTCTTCCTCATGGCCTTTACAATAGCAGTCGATTATATTTTCGGCTGGCTGATCGAGATAAAGAAAAACAAAAACGACCCCCGCGCCGCGCGGCGCTGCCTGGTGTGGGCGGTCGTCATCAACCTCGGACTGCTCGGCTTCTTTAAGTACGCGGATTTCCTCATTGAAAACCTGCGCCTCATCCCCGGCCTCGGCGGGCTCGAGCCGCTTGGATTGGGACTGCCGATCGGCATTTCGTTTTACACCTTCCAAGCGCTGTCATATGTCATCGACGTCTATCGCGGCGACGTCGGCGCGCAGCACGACCCCGTCAGCTTCGGCGCCTACGTTACGCTGTTCCCGCAGCTCATCGCCGGCCCCATCGTGCGCTATCGCGACGTCGACGACCAGCTCCGCACCCGCGAGCATTCGGTGTCGCTGGTCGCCAGCGGCATACGCACATTTACCGCCGGACTGGCCAAAAAAGTGCTGCTCGGCAACACCGCCGGCGAGCTTTGGAGCTATTTTTCGTCGCTGCCGCAGGACGAGCTGACCACAGTCGGCGCATGGTTTGGCATAATTTGCTATTCATTTCACCTCTATTTCGACTTCTCGGGCTATTCGGACATGGCTATCGGCCTCGGAAAAATGTTCGGCTTCAGCTTCCTCGAAAACTTCAATTATCCTTATATATCAAGGAGTATCACTGATTTTTGGCGCCGTTGGCACATCTCGCTTTCGGGCTGGTTCCGTGAGTATGTCTACATCCCACTCGGTGGCAACCGCCGCGGCACGGCGCGTACCTACCTCAACCTGTTCATCGTCTGGATGCTGACCGGCCTGTGGCATGGTGCGAGCTGGAACTTTGTACTGTGGGGACTATATTATGCCATTCTACTCATAGTAGAGAAGGCATTTTTGGGCAAATTATTGGCCAAATTGCCCGGGTTTCTGTCGCACATCTACTCAATTTTCTTCATTATTATAGGATGGCTGATATTTGTCTTCGATTCGAGCGCCGAGACGCTGACGCTGGCGCACGGCGTCGACTATCTGCGCGCCATGTTTGGTGGCGGCGTCGGCTTTATCAACTCCGCCGACGTCTGGGATCTCGTCCGCAGCGCCCTGCTGCTCATCCTGCTGGTGGCGGCGTCGCTGCCGTATGGACGGCGGCTGTTCTGGCGGCTGTATGAGCGCAAAAAGTGGTTTTCCTACGTCGCAAGCGCCGCATGCGTCGTTGTCATCGTCGTCTGCGTCGCCTACCTCGTCGATTCCTCCTTCAACCCCTTCCTGTATTTCAGATTTTGAAAAGAGATGCTACCATGACTGAGTTATTTTGTCGCTTGTTTGTCAAGGATTACCAAAATGTGACCTCGCCGACCGTGCGCCGCGCCTGCGGAACCATGGCGAGTGTGGTTGGAATCGTGGTCAACCTGCTGCTTTTTGCCGGCAAGCTGACCGTCGGGACGCTGAGCGGCGCCATTTCCATCACGGCGGACGCGTTTAACAACCTGTCGGACGCCGGCTCGCAGATAATTTCGCTGGTCTCGTTCCGCATCTCGGCCAAGCCCGCCGACCGCGATCACCCCTTCGGGCACGCGCGGATCGAGTATGTGGCCTCGATGATAGTCTCATTTTTGGTATTATTGGTTGGATTTGAGCTGTTGACCAGCTCGTTCGACAAGCTGATCCACCCCGATCCGCCCTCGCGCGAGGGCTGGGTGCTGACAGTCTGTGTGCTGGCGGCGGCGATAATTGGCAAATTGTGGTTGGGGCTGTTCAACCGCTCGCTGGGGCGGCGCATCGATTCTTCCGTCATGCGGGCGACGGCGGCGGATTCGCTGTCGGACGCGCTGTCGACGGCGGCGGTGCTGGTCGGGACGGTGGTTTACGTCGTGTTCGGCTGGGTGTGGGTGGACGCCGTGATGGGTCTGCTGGTCTCGCTCATGATAATGTGGGCGGGCGTTAAGATACTCAACGAGACCAAAAATTCCATCCTTGGCGAGGCGCCGTCGGAGCAGATAGTCAACGATATACGGCGGGTTGTCAGCCAATATGAGGGTGTGCTGGGGATACATGACATGGTAGTGCACAGCTACGGTCCGGGGCGGAGCATAGCCTCGCTGCACGCCGAGGTGGACGGCCACGGCGACATATTTGAGCTGCACGACATGATCGACAACATAGAGAAGCGGCTGAGCGCCGAGCTGGGCATTGAGGCGGTGATCCACATGGATCCCATCGTGACCGACGACGAGCAGGTCAACGCGCTGCGGCTTGAGGTTGCGGCGGCGGTGCTGGAGGTGGACAGCCGGTTGTGCATACATGATTTTCGGTTTGTGGCGGGGCAGACGCATTCGAACCTGATATTTGACATTGCGGTGCCGTTTGAGGTGTCGCTGAGCGATGCTGAGGTGCGCGAGGCGGTGTCGGCGCGTGTTCGGGCGCTGGATGAGCGGTATGCGTGTGTCATTACGGTGGATAGGGGCTGAAATGCTGCGCGTTTCACGGCTTTGAAAGGCTTTCGCCGCCAGGGGATTTCGCCGCCGGGAGATTTCGCCGCCTGCGGGCG
>CAYXBY010000117.1:0-2832 GCA_964463325.1 uncultured Lachnospiraceae bacterium
CACGAGACAGAAAGTACAAAGCATCGGCTTACCGATAAAAATCGGTCAAGCCAGCCCCCAGCGCCGAAGCATGCAATGCTTCATCCCAGCCCCGAGGCTGCAAGCCTCACTCGCGCCGAAGCATGCAATGCTTCACATATTCATCACCATCAGCACCACACACAGCAGCACCGCGGCAATAACACCGGGATTGAAGTAAACTATACCGCCCACGCGGTCGCGCGGGATGGGAAATTCGGCGCGCTCAAGATGAAAACGCCGCCTCCGCACAAACAATAACACCACGCCTGCAATCGCCAGTCCCATAAATACCATCGAAAACAGGCCGTAAAGCATCAGCCACACCAGCGTCGTCTGCGAGATCCCCTCTATCAGCGCCGCGTCAAATGATCCAGACATGCCCGCCGCCCGCTCAGTCAGCAGCGCCAGCTCGTCAGCATCTATATTTGATAAAATGTAAGGCGCGATGACGCCGCCAAACAGATTGATCACCGCGTGCATCACAATGGTGTACCTCAGCCGCCCCGTGCGGACGTAAACAAAGCCCAGCATCAGTCCCACGCCGAAGGCGTAAAAAAACTGAAACAGGTTGCCGTGAAACAGCCCAAACATCAAGGCCGAAAAGACGATCGCCAGCCCTTCGCCGTAGGGGCGCGCGCGGTCGATTATGGCGCGGCGGAAGATAAGCTCCTCCACGATCGGCGCCAGCAGCACCGTCACGCACAGGTTGATCAGCGGATCCGACGCAACCAGGCGCTCGCTCAGCGCGTTTGTCGCCTCGGGCGCAAGCAGCGCCATCAGATAATTGCCAATATACGACCCCACGTACATGATTCCAAAGCATATAATGAGCGACGTGAAAAATTCACCCGCCTTGAGGCGCCGCTGCTCGGTCTCGACGCGCGGCACTCGGTGGATCACCAGCGCAAAGGTCGGAACCCCAAAGCAATATAGCGGAACTACCGATAATAACCAGTAGTACCAGTTTGTTTGCACAAAATCAGGCGCCAGACGGGCAATAAGCGTGGCCGCCAGCAGTTGTATTCCAATATATACCACCATCATGAGTGCCAGTGCGAGTCCGATGCGCGAAAAATAACCGCGTAGACGTCGTCCAAGCCCGCCGTCAAGCGGATCCGGCTCGTAATTATGGGATGCGTTCATCTGTCTTCCCTTTCCAATAATGTATTTTGATACCTCGACATTACGACAATCTGTCGTCGGTTGCGCCCTTAAGCTGCTCGGTCTTGCGGACGAGACGCACTATCAGCCGTGTCGCCAGCGCGACCGGAACGCCCCACAGCAGCGTCCGCCCGGTGGCGGGCAGCAGCACGTGGACTATCAGCGTCAGGACGCGAATGCCGTTGTAATTTATGGCATAATAAACTATATTTAGAGGCATTTGCAATATTGCGACGCCGCCGAGGCAGACACCAAACGGTATTATTCCCCTTGGAAGGTGTCTCTCGGCAACGAAACCGCAAAAATATCCAACCGCGAAGCCGACCAGCGGCAGCAGAAACAGTCGCGTACCGCTCCAGCTGTCCAGCGCCCAGCCCGCGACGACGCCGGCGATGGCGCCGACGCGCTCCGAGTCAAAAAAGCCGAGTGCGGCGACGGCGACGAGCACCAGTGCGGGCAGCGCGCCCGCCATGCGGGGGCTAAAGCTGAGCGTCGACTGGACGACCAGCAGCGTCAGCAGCCACGCGCCGTAAAAGCCGACGCGCCGCAGCACGGCCGCCGTTGGGGTGAAATAGCGGCGTGAGTGGCGTCGTCCCGATGGCTGGCGGAGCGGGGCACGGCGGCTCATGGCTGCACCTCCGCGGAGGTGTCCGCAGCTGGCGGATCGTCATATGCGACAATGGAATAGTCGGTTATGATCAGGACGGTCGAAAGCGAATCGAGCTCGGCCTCGGGCTCGACGATAACTGTCATGGTCCTGCTATAGGGATCGGGCTCGAGGGCGCTGACGCGGCCTACAGTCAGCCCGGCGGGGTAGATGCTGCCGGTGCCGGCGGTAACGATTAGATCGCCCTGTTGAACGTCGGCATTGATGTCGACGCCGCTGATCCTGCACAGGCCCTGCTCGCGCAGCTTGAGGTCACCGACCAGCAGTCCGTCGGCGCCGCTGCGCGCGTCATAAACACCGACCGCCGACGTCGTTTCGAGCACCGAGGTGACGGTGCAATAGCCGAGTCCGACCTGCTCTACCCTGCCGACCAGCCCATGCGCCGTGACGACGGGCATGCCGACACGTATGCCGTGCAGGCTGCCGCGATTTAGCGTATAGACGGTGCGCCAGCTGCCGGTCTCGCGGCCGATGATAGTGGCGTCGGTGAGTGACCAGTCGTTCTCGAGCCAGCCGAGACCGAGGTATTCGCGCAGGTACTCGTCCTGCCGGGCGGCGGCCTGTGCCTCGTTCAGCTGCTGACGCAGCTCGGCATTTTGGCGGCGCAGCTCGGCGTTTTGCTCGGTCAGCTGTTCGACGCTGGAAAAATAGACCCCGAAGCCCTCGATGCCGTATGCAATTTTGGAGGCGCACCAACGAAGGGGCGCGGTCAGCGAGCCGAACAGGCTGCCAAAGGGGTCATTTATGCCCATGGCGGCCAGCACGCTGGCGCTGAGTGTGACGGCCAGCGCCACGCACAGCATTGTGATGAAGAATTTGTTTTTCAGGATTGTTTTCAATAATTTCATACGGTGTTTTGGTGGAAGGTGAAGCATTGGGGAGGCTTTCGCCGCCTGCAGGCCGGGGGCTTTCGCCGCCTGCGGGCGGAGGGGCTTTCGCCGCCTGCGGGCGGAGGGGCTTTCGCCGCCTGCGGGCGGAGGGGC
>CAYXBY010000118.1:0-2781 GCA_964463325.1 uncultured Lachnospiraceae bacterium
ACCGGCTGTCGGAGGGTTCGGCCCCATCTTTTGGGGCCGATGACGTCAAAAAGCGATTATTCACGGCTCCTCCGCCTTGATAAGCGCCTTACGTCGTGGAGTTCGGCAGGCGGGGGTGGCGTGAGGTAACATCTACAGGGATGAGGATTGTGGAAGGTCGTTCGAGTTTATGGTGGCGGCCGCGGCGCAACACCCACTTTCAATTTCTGCTGACTTTCGGTAATGCTGAGAGCTTCGGTTTAAGTTTTTTTCCTGACCCTGCCCCACGACACCGTTGCCGCTGAGAAATCAATGACCAGTGAGCCAGGCTGAAGAGGGCTGGAGTCCGACGCCTCGGCGTGTTCTTCGGGTACCTTCTGTCTTGTGACAGAAGGTGCCAGGATGCGCGATGAAGCAGGCAATACTTCAAAAGAAGGAAACCATCATGTATTTACACATTGGAAAGGGTCTGACGCTGCGTCAGAACACCATCATCGCCATTCTCGACGCCGATAACGCCACGCGCTCGGTCGTCACAAAAAAATTTCTCAGCGACGCCGAACGCTGCGGCCGCGTCTGGAGCACAGACGGCGAGCTGCCAAGATCCCTTATCGTGTATAACGATCCCGCCACCGGCGACGCTAAAATATGTATGTCATCACTGTCGGCGCAGACGCTCGAGGGCAGACTGCATGCGACAGAGTAAAATAGATAAAAAGTCAAATTATAAGAAACGGAAGCATAAAACATGGACAACTATGAAAGCATAGTCAAGGAAACCTACAACGAGAACCAGATACAGGTGCTCGAGGGACTGGAGGCCGTGCGCAAGCGTCCCGGTATGTATATCGGTACCACCTCCATCCGCGGGCTGCATCACCTGGTATACGAGATCGTCGATAACTCCATCGATGAGGCGCTCGCCGGCTTCTGCGACAAGATAACCGTCACCATCAACCCCGACAACAGCATCACCGTCGAGGACAACGGACGCGGTATCCCCTCCGCCATGCACCCCACGCAGGGCATCCCCACCCCCGAGGTGGTCTATACCATACTGCACGCTGGCGGTAAGTTCGGCGGCGGCGGATATAAGATCGCGGGCGGCCTGCACGGCGTCGGCGCGTCGGTGGTCAATGCGCTGTCCGAGTGGCTGGAGCTGGAGGATATCTACGAGGGCGAGGTCTATACCGAGCGCTTTGAGCGCGGTCATGTGGCGCGTCCCTTCTGCCACGTCGGCGCGGCGGGCGAAAAGAGACATGGCGTTAAGGTCACGTTTAAGCCCGACCCCGAGATATTCGAGGAGACGGTATTTGAATACGAAACTCTGCTAAATCGCATGCGCGAGCAGGCTTTTCTCAATGCCGGCGTCCGCATCGTGCTGATAGATACGCGCGGCGAGGATACCATCGAAAACGACCTCTGCTTTGAGGGCGGTATCCGCAGCTTTGTCAGCTATCTCAATGAGCAGCGGCACGAGGAGGTGGTGCATCCCGACGTTATTTACATGCGCGGCGAGAAGGATTCGAGCATCGCCGAGATCGCACTGCAATACAATTGCAGCTATTACGAAAATCTCATCACCTTTGCCAACAATATGAACACCATTGAGGGCGGCACGCATGAGACCGGCTTCAAGACGGCGCTGACCAAGGTCATGAATGACTACGCCCGCAAGATAGGCGTGCTCAAGGACAGCGACAAAAACCTGACCGGTGAGGACGTCCGCGAGGGCATTTGCGCCGTCATTTCGGTCAAGCTGGAGGACGCGCAGTTTGAGAGCCAGACCAAGGCAAAGTTAGGTAATTCCGACATACGCACGCTGGTCGACAACACTGTCAGCGCAAAGCTGGCAGAATATCTTGAAGAAAATCCGCAGACCGGCAAGGCCATACTTGACAAGGCGCTGGCGGCGTCGCGCGCCCGTGAGGCGGCGCGTATCGCGCGTGAGCACACCCGCCGCAAGGGGCTGCTGGACGGTCTGACGCTGCCGGGCAAGCTGGCCGATTGCCAGGAGCGAAACGTCGAGCTGACCGAGCTTTACATCGTCGAGGGAGATTCGGCAGGCGGCTCGGCCAAGACGGGTCGAAATTCCAAATTCCAGGCCATATTGCCGCTGCGAGGCAAGGTGCTGAACGTCGAAAAAAGCAGGCTGGACAAGGTTTATTCCAATCCCTCGCTGACGCCGATAATTCAGGCGCTGGGCTGCTCCATCGGCGATGATTTTGACATAAACAAGCTGCGCTACGGCAAGATAATCATTATGGCCGATGCCGATGTCGACGGCTCGCACATCCGCATACTGCTGCTGACCTTCTTCTTCCGTCACATGCGCCAGCTCATCGACGACGGGCATATATATCTGGCTCAGCCGCCGCTTTACCGAGTCCACCGCGCCGGCGGCAAGGGACAGGAATACTACGCATTTTCGGATGCCGAGAGGGACAAATATATTGAGCTGCTGGGCGGCAAGAACGTCGAGGCGGATCGCTATAAGGGTCTTGGTGAGATGGATGCCGAGCAGCTGTGGGACACGACCATGGATCCCGAAAAGCGCACTCTGCTGCGCGTCACGCTTGAGGATGCTGTCGCCTGCGACGAGATGTTCTCACTGCTGATGGGTGACAAGGTCGATCCCCGCCGCGAATTTATCGAGAAAAACGCAAAATTTGCCGAGAATTTGGATATATGATGAGGGTGGGGAGTTGAAGTATTGCATACTTCGGGGCTGGCTTGACCGATTGTCAGCGGTAAGACGATTCTTTGTACTTTCTGTCTCGTGACAGAAAGTACCAAAGAGCA
>CAYXBY010000119.1:0-2760 GCA_964463325.1 uncultured Lachnospiraceae bacterium
CGAGACAGAAAGAGTCAAACCATCGATTACAGCTAACAATCGGTCAAGCCAGCCCCGAGGCTGCAAGCCTCACTCGCGCCGAAGCATGCAATGCTTCACCCCTCACTCCTTCGCCACCTTGGTGAAGTTGACTATGCTCTGCCCCTCGCCGAGACGCATGACGATAACGCCGCCGGCGCCGCGCGAATAGGTCGGAATGTCGCTCACAGGCGTGCGGATGACAGTGCCGCTGTTGGTGATCATCATGAGATCGTCCGTCTCGTCGACCGCCGCAATGCCCGCCAGACGACCCGTCTTTTCGCTGATATTGTGACATATCACGCCATAGCCGCCGCGGTTCTTCATGACGCGGAAATCTTCAAAATCTGTCCGCTTGCCAAAGCCGTTTTCGGTAATCGTGATAAGGCTTTTGCCGTCCTCGACCACAGCCACGCCCTTGACCTCGTCGCCCTCGCGCAGCGAGATGCCGCGCACACCGCGCGCCGTGCGTCCCATGGCGCGGACATTGCACTCCGAGAAGCGCACCGCATTGCCGTCGCCGGTCGCCAGAATGAGATCCTTGTCGCCCTGCGTCAGCGCTACAAACAGCAGCTCGTCGCCCTCGTCAAGCGACAGCGCGATCTTGCCGCCCCGCCGCTGGTACTCGTATTCGCTCAGCAGCGTCCGCTTGATAACGCCCTGCTTGGTCACCATGGTCAGGTAGTCGGTCTCGCTGAAGGCCGGCACGCTGATGACCGCCGTCACCTTTTCGTCCGGCGCCAGCTCGAGAATATTGACCAGATTCGACCCCTTAGACGTCCGCGACGCCTCGGGGATCTGGTAGGCCTTGCGCATGTGCACCTTGCCTGTGTTGGTGAAAAGCATGAGGTAGGAATGTGAATCGACGGCTATCACCTTCTCGATGAAATCCTCCTCCTTGGTCGCCATGCCGATGACGCCGCGTCCGCCGCGGTGCTGCGCCGCGTAGGTGTCGGCCGGCAGGCGCTTGACATAGCCCGCGTGCGTCAGCGTGATGACGCAGGCATGCCGCTCGATCAGATCCTCAAGTATTATCTCGTCCTCGACCGGCACTATCTCGGTGCGGCGCGGATCACTGTAGCGGTTCTTGATATCGGTCATTTCGTCCTTGATGATCTGCTTGACCTTGTTAATATCTGCCAAAATAGCCTCCAGCTCGACGATGAGGGCGTGCAGACGGTGCAGCTCCTCCTCAATTTTCTGGCGCTCCATGCCGGTCAGCTTGCCCAGCGTCATGTCGACGATGGCCTGTGCCTGTGCGTCGGTCAGCTGACGCGGAACGTCGTTGTCGATGCCGTGCAGGCGGGCGTATTCGTCCGAATAATTGACGGTGAAAAACTCATTCATCAGCCGCTCCTTGGCCTCGGGGATGGTCGCCGACGTCTTCATTATCTCGATGACGCGGTCGATGTTGTCCAGCGCGATGTGGTAGCCCTCAAAAATGTGGGCGCGCGCCAGTGCGCGGTCGAGGTCGAAGCGGGTGCGGTTGGTGATGACGCTCTCCTGATGCTGGATGTATATGTCAAGTATGTTGGCAAGTGGCAATATTTTAGGTTCATTATTGACGACGGCCAGCATATTGACAGCGCAGGTGTCCTGTAGCTGGGTAAATTTATACAGCTGATTAAGGATTATCTGGGGATTGGCATCGCGGCGGTACTCGATGACGATGCGCATGCCGGCGCGGCCGGACTCATCGCGCAGGGCGGTGATGCCGTCGATGCGTTTTTCCTTGACCAGCCCGGCAATGGCCTCGCAGAGCATGCTCTTATTTACCATATACGGTATTTCTGTTACAATGATACGGCGATGCTCCTCCTCGATATGCGCCTTGGCGCGGACAGAAATGCGGCCGCGGCCGGTGGTGTAAGCCTCGAGGATGCCGTTCATGCCATAGATAGTGGCAGCGGTGGGAAAATCAGGCCCCTTGATATACTGCATGAGGTCGGTGACGGAGCAATCGGGGTTATCCATGCGGTAGATGGTGGCGTCGATGACCTCGCCGAGGTTGTGAGGCGGGATGTTGGTCGCCATGCCGACTGCGATGCCGACGCTGCCGTTTACCAGCAGGTTGGGGAATCTGGAGGGCAGGACGGTGGGCTCGCGGAGGCGGTTATCGAAGTTGGGGGCGAAGGGGACGACGTCCTTTTCGATATCGCGCATCATCTCGTCCGAAATGCGGGCGAGGCGTGCCTCGGTGTAACGGTAAGCGGCAGGCGGGTCGCCGTCGACCGAGCCGAAGTTACCGTGTCCCTCGACCAGCTGATAGCGATAGGAGAAGTCCTGCGCCATGCGCACCATGGTGCCGTAAACGGCGCTGTCGCCGTGCGGGTGATAGCGACCGAGCACGTTACCGACGGTCGTCGCCGACTTACGGAAGGGCTTATCGTGTGTCAGGTGATCCTCATACATAGCATAGAGAATGCGTCGCTGACCCGGCTTCATGCCGTCGCGCACGTCGGGCAGTGCGCGCGAGATGATGACCGACATGGAATATTCGATGAAGGATTTTTTGACCTCTTTTTCCATATTCACGTCAGTGATCTTTTGGTTTTCAAATGCAAGATTTTCGTTTTCCATTTATAGTAATGCCTTTCATATAGTTCGGTGCTATTTTGGGGCTTTCGCCGCCGTGGGGGGGCTTTCGCCGCCGGGGGGCTTTCGCCGCCGGGGGGCTTTCGCCGCCGGGGGGCTTTCGCCGCCTGCGGGCGGCGACCAGCGCCGCGCGGCGCTGGACCCGCG
>CAYXBY010000120.1:0-2746 GCA_964463325.1 uncultured Lachnospiraceae bacterium
GACTTATGCCGGAGTGCACTGGCTTTTCTGAGGCGCGGCGTACACCGCTGCACCCCCATCCCCCATGTTTGAAAGTTTCGCCCGCCTTTTCAAAGGCGGCGCGGATCCAGCGCCGCGTGGCGCTGGTCGCCGCCCGCAGGCGGCGAAAGCCCCTGCCCCCTGTTTGAAAGTTTCGCCCGCCTTTTCAAAGGCGGCGCGGGTCCAGCGCCGCGTGGCGCTGGTCGCCGCCCGCAGGCGGCGAAAGCCCTAAGAAAGGAATTATTATGAACAACATTTCTTCATCCTATGAATACGCCGTGGCGCCCGACAAGCGCCGCAATAAGTCCCACCGCCGTCGTCGCACCGCACTGATTGTCTCGTATGTGCTGTTCCCGCTGGCGTTTATTATGTTCTTTACCGCGATAAATCTGCCGTGGTTCATATTTTTCGTCGCCTTCGCGACAGTTATGTATATCACTATCACATGGCGCCACGTTGTCGACTATATGTACGAATATTCCATCACCTCGGGCGAGCTGACGCTGTCCAAAATATTTGGCAACAGCTCGCGCAAGACTATCGTCCGCCTCACCATCAAAAGCGCCGCCGCCATCGCACCGCTGAATGTCCTCGCCCAGCGCGAACGGCTCGACAGCTATGATCCCGAGGTCGTTTATAACGCGCTGTCCTGCCCCGACGCCGAGGACGGCTATTTCCTTATCTGGCGCGACGAAAACGACCGCCGCTGCGCGCTGCTTTTCGAGGCCACCGCACAGTCGCTCAAGCTCTGCCGCTTCTATAATCCCGCCGCTACCGTCATGACAACGGTGCGATACTGAAATCGGTCAGCTGCCCGCAAAAAACAACATCATAAGGAGCATATATTATAATGAAAAAAACTTACATTCTCCCCGTCCGCCTGTCCGAAGACCTCGCGCGGCAGCTGTCTGTCATGTCCGCGGCCGAGGGACGCACGCCTGAAGCTCAGTTTCTGCTAATGCTGCGCAATAATGTTGCTTATTTCCAGCGCTCGCGCGGTAAATTTGATCAAAATGAGCTAAAAGAAGCAGATTTGACCCCTTTTCAGATAATTGAAAAATAATTTTGTGTGGACATATTGACAAAAATCAAAAAATAATTTATAATAATTATGTTAATATTTTTATTATGGAGGAAGATCCCAAAATGAAAAAGATCATTTCCCTGGCACTGGTAGTTCTTATGCTGGCTTCGCTGGCTACACTGGCAGTGTCTGCAACTGACACCCCTGTAGTGACAGCTCCCGCCGGCAACCTTGAGATGCCCGACTGGGTCATCACTGAGGTCTGCCCTGATACCGCGGGCACCGGCGAGGTTGGCGGCTATGCTGACGGTAAGGACGTTTTCGAGTATTTCGAAATCTACAACGCCTCCGGCAAAACGCTCAACCTGTACGACTACTGCATGACCTACTACGGCGGCGGCCGCACCAATGAGCTGTTCGAGAACACCATCTACGAGGCAACTCCCTTCAAGCCGGGCGATTACGCTGACGGTTCCACACTCCAGTGGACCGATGCCGACGATGCCGGCAAGTCCTCCGGTGACCTCTCCAACAAGCCCGTCAACCCCGACACCTGCATGGTCGAGCCGGGCGAGTGCGTCGTTATCTGGTCTCTCTACCATGAGCCCTACTACGCTATGTGGAACGACGGTAAGGGTCTGTCCATGAATGACTTCCGCACCTTCTGGAACATTCCCGAGGACGTAAAGGTCATCGCGTGGGACGGTAACTCCTCTACCAGCAAGGGCGGTCACGAGAAGAACTTCAACATCAAGAACTCCGGCACCGGTACATACGGCATAGCTCTCTATTCCGAGGCTGTCCAGGTTGCCAATGCTCTTGAGGCTGACGGCAGCAACAAGGATACCTATCAGTACGCTGTTTCTTATGTTGAGTGCCCCGAGATGGCTGCATGGGCAACCGTTGACTTCAGCATGATCGGTACCACCATGGCTAACCTCACCTACAACTTCATCCCCGACCTGACCGGTATCGGCTCTGACGAGTGGGGCCTGACACAGGACGCTCGCCGCATGCTGCTGGCTGAGGTCTTTGCAGATCCTACCCCTGGTAAGCTGTCTGCTCTCCAGAAGATGGTTCTGGGTGTTGACCTCAAGAAGGGCGACGCAGTTGATTTCTCTGCTATGTACTACCCGATCCTTGACGATCTGGCCTTCGAGGGCTACAAGGTAAACGGCACGCTTTACAGCGATTCTGCTGTCTTCACCGCTGAGGCTGATGGTTCTTACAAGCTGGAGTACAGCTACATCAACGCAGCTGACACCACTCCCAAGGACACCACCACCGCTGCTCCCAAGGTTGACACCACCACTCCTGCGGACAAGGATACCACTCCTGCTCCTACGGGCAAGGATACCACTCCTGCTCCTTCGGGCAGCACCACCACTACGGCTCCCGCCGACAAGACCACGACTGCTGCTCCCTCCGAGGGCGGCTGCGGCTCTGTTGTTGCACTGGGTCTGATGGCTTGCCTCATCCCCGCAGCAGTTATCGTCTGCCGCAAGAAGGACTAAAGTAAACAGTCGACGGGCACTGTGAAGCACTGCGTGCTTCGCGGCATGCCTCGCCGATCCCCCTCTCCAAAATGGAGAGGGGGATTTTTTTGTTGGGGAGCTTTCGCCGCCGGGGGGATTTCGCCGCCTGCGGGCGGCCGGGGGCTTTCGCCGCCTGCGGGCGGCGACCAGCGCCACGCGGCGCTGGATC
>CAYXBY010000121.1:0-2616 GCA_964463325.1 uncultured Lachnospiraceae bacterium
GCTGCTCCTTGGGATCGTCCGGGAAGTCCTTGCCGAGCTGCTTCTTGTACTCAGCCTTGAACTGGTTAGCAAGGTTCTTGAGGTCGTCAGCATCCAGCTCGACGTCAAAGGTGACGCCCTTTTCTTCCTTCATCTTGTCGATGAGCTTCTCGAAGTACTTCTTGCCAACCTCCATAACGACGTCGGAGAACATCTGGATAAATCTGCGGTAGCAGTCCCAGGCCCAACGCGGGTTGTTGGACTTCTTAGCGATGACATTGACAACGTCCTCGTTAAGACCGAGGTTAAGGATGGTGTCCATCATGCCGGGCATGGATGCACGGGCACCGGAGCGGACAGAGACCAGCAGAGGGTTGTCCAGATCGCCGAACTTCTTGCCGGTGACCTTCTCCATCTTCTCGATGTTCTCCATGATCTCGGCCATGATCTCGGGGTTGATCTGACGACCGTCCTCGTAATACTGGGTGCAGGCCTCGGTAGAAATGGTGAAGCCCTGAGGAACAGGAAGACCAATGTTGGTCATTTCTGCGAGGTTTGCGCCCTTACCGCCGAGGATCTCGCGCATTTTTGCGTTACCTTCAGTAAAAAGGTAGCAATACTTCTTGGACATCTGGTAAAATACCTCCATATATGATATTAATTTCTGACGTTTTTAAGAGCCCACAGCGCCATCTGCGCAGCCGTCTAAGACTCAAAGTTTATTATATCATACTTTTTCCGAAATTTCCATAGCTTTTTGAATATTTTATGTATTTTTTTATTTTTTTATTGAAGAATTATTCTCCCGGACATATCGGCTTGCATTTTTTGAGCATTTTGCCCGAAATACCGCTGTGAGCGCAAAAACATTTTGCCCCCGGCGGGAAGTTTAATAAAGCTGTTGCATTTTTTGCGCGGATGTGGTATAATGAATTTGAATTTGGTTTCAATATCGGAGATGTAATTATGAAAAAAACCAAGATAATATGTACAATTGGCCCTGCCTGTGAGGATGAGCATGTGCTCGAGGGCATGATAAACGCCGGCATGAATGTGGCGAGATTTAACTTTTCGCACGGCACCCATGATGAGCACCGCCGCAAGATGGACATAGTCAAGCGCGTCCGTGACCACATGGGGCAGCCCGTCGCCATCATGCTCGACACCAAGGGTCCCGAATACCGCATCCGCACCTTCCGTGGCGGCCGCGTCCAGCTACATGAGGGTGACACCTTCACCTTCACGACTCGTCAAATTGAGGGCGACGAGACCTGCGTTGCCGTGTCGTATGCCAATCTGCCTGCCGAGCTGTCACCCGGCGACCCCATCCTGCTCAACAACGGTCTGATCGAGTTCCGCGTTGAATCGACAACCGAGACCGACGTCATCACGCGTGTCATAATCGGCGGCGAGCTGTCCGACCGCAAGAGCATGAGCTTTCCCGGCAAGGTGCTGCGCCAGACCTTCCTCAGCGAGCAGGACAAGTCCGACCTGCTGTTCGGCATTGAGAACGACGTCGATTTCGTCGCCTGCTCGTTTGTATCGAGCGCCGAGAACATAAATGACGTCCGCCGTTTCCTGCACGAGCACGGCGGCGACGAGATAGACCTCATCGCCAAGATCGAAAATCGCGCCGGCGTCGACAACATAGACGAGATAATCGAGGCCTCGGACGGCATCATGATCGCCCGCGGCGATATGGGTGTCGAGATACCCTTCGAGCAGCTGCCGGCAATTCAGAAGCACATCATCACCACCTGCCGTTATCGCGGCAAGCGCACCATTACGGCAACCGAGATGCTGGAGTCCATGATCTCCAAGCCGCGCCCCACACGTGCCGAGATATCCGACGTGGCCAACGCCGTTTATGACGGCGCGTCCGCCATTATGCTGTCGGGTGAGACTGCCATCGGCAAATACCCGATCGAGGCAGTGGCAGCCATGTCGCGCATTGCCGAGCAGGCCGAGAGCGACATCAACTATGCTGAGCGCTTCCACAGCTCGGAGTTCAAGATCAAAAACGACATCGACGCCATCTCGCACGCCACCTGTGCGCTGTCCATCGACATCGACGCCCGCCTGATGGTGGTCTGCACCCGCAGCGGCGCGACGGCGCGCATGGTCTCGCGCTTCCGTTCACCCAAGCCCATCATCGGCATGACGACCGACCCCAAGGTGTGGCGCAAGCTGGCGCTGTCCTGGGCGGTGACACCCGTCATGAGCGAGGAGTTCCAGTCGACAGATGTATTGTTCTACCATGCAACGCATTGCGCACGGCAGTCTGGCATGGTTGATATAGGCGATAAGATAGTCATCACCGGCGGCCTGACCAACGGGCAATCGGGGAACACCAGCCTTATCAAGTTTGAGACGATAAAGTGAAGCATTGCGTGCTTCATTGCCCCCTTTCCAGTTCAAGGAGAGGGGGCATTTTTGCTTTCTTGTCGGGGATTGACACTGAAGTGCGTCGGCTCTTTCTGAGGCATGGCGTGCTTCGACGCTCCCCTGCACCCCGGGCTTGGAGCCGGAGTGCACGGGCTTTTCTAAGGCGCGGCGTACACCGCTGCACCCCATACCCCCCCGTTTGAAAGTTTCGCCCGCCTTTTCAAAGGCGGCGCGGGACCAGCGCCGCGTGGC
>CAYXBY010000122.1:0-2573 GCA_964463325.1 uncultured Lachnospiraceae bacterium
CCGAACCCTCCGACAGCCGGTGACGCAAATGAGAATTGCAGTGAGCGATCGTTCCTTGAAGATTCTGTTCAATTCTCATTTGCGGCATGATAAACGCCGGTCCCAGTGACGCGGAGGTGGTTGGGGTCCGGGGAGGCGGAACGAAGCGTTCCGCCTGCACCGGGCTGTTCTTTTGGTACTTTTCTGTCAGAAGACAGAAAAGTACAAAGAATCGTCTTACAGCTAACAATCGGTCAACCCAGCGCCGAAGTATGCAATACTTCACCCCAGCCCCGCGGCTGCAAGCCTCACTCGCGCTGAAGTATGCAATACTTCACCCCCCGCGCGATAACACAATAATATACTTATATCCTTAGTAGTAGCCGTAGTAGAGCCTGTGGAAACTGTGGAAAACTCCGATATTCCTTGCCCCACAACACTATTTTAACCACATGTCATATTGAAAAGCTGTCAATAACTCCCGCAAAACACCTTGACGAATTGTGGAAAACTTTTTTCGTCACCACCCGCTTCAAAAAATCTGCAAACGCTGTTTTTTCCATAGCCTTTCAACAGGTAAAATTGTCGTAATTACTGTGGAAAACTCGGTGCCTCAAGTATCACGTCGGCCGCTCAAATGAGTTTTCCATGTACCTGTTGATAACTTTTTTCAACAACCTGATTTCATTGAAGCCGTTAAATTTTCGCTGTCGCCATGTGGATAATTTTTGACCCTTTTCAAGGGGTTTTTAATGTCCTGCTCGGGTTTTCCACAAGCCTGTTGAAAACTATATGGAAAACCCCGCCTGAGCCTGTGGAAAAGTGCTTGTCCTGTCGGTAGGGGTAAAAAAATAGTCTTTTTTGGCCGCAATACGACCAAAAGCCTTATTTATCAATGCTCGTTGACCTCTTTTATCAGCTCCTCGAGCTCAACATTGAATATTTGATCCGTCCGCAGCCTGCGCTCGATCACCTCTATCGAGGCAATGACGGTGGTGTAATCGCGGTTAAGTATTTTACCAATATTTGGCAGCGACATCTCGGTGATGGTGCGTATGAGGTATGCGGTGATGTGCCGCGCCATAACGACCTCCTTGGTGCGTCGCTGGCCGGCGATCTCCTCCTTGGGGATGCCGTATTTTTTATATACGGTAGCGAATATTTTGTCCACCGTCACGCTGACGGGCTCGGCGCCGCCCAGCAGCTCGTTGATGCAGGAGCGCGCCATTTCCATGCTGATCTCCTCGCCGTGCAAAAATGACAGCGCCCGCAGCTTGCGTATGGAGCCCTCGACCTGTCTGAAATTGGTGCGCAGGTTTTCGGCAAGAAAGACGCACACCTCGTCGGGTATCTTGACGCCGGCCTGCTCGGCCTTTTTGCGTGTGATGGCCAGTCGCAGCTCGAACTCCGGCGGCTGGATATCGGCGATAAGACCCCACTCAAAGCGCGTTTTGAGACGGTATTCGAGTGTTTTGATATCAGACGGCGGCCGGTCAGAGGTAAGGATTATCTGCTTATGCTCCTCATAGAGGGCATTAAAGGTGTGGAAAAACTCCTCCTGTGTCGAGCTTTTGCCGGCGATGAACTGAATATCATCTATCAGCAGCACGTCGCAGCTGCGGAATTTTGCACGAAAGCGGTCCATTTTCTGGTCCTTAAGGCTTTCGACCAGCTGGTTTGTGAACTCGTCGCCCTTTGTATAAATGATCTTGACGTCCGGCTTTTTAGCTGTCAGCTCATTTGTGATAGCGTAGAGCAGGTGCGTCTTGCCCAGACCCGACTGACCGTAAATGAACAGCGGGTTATAGTCCAGCGCCGGGCGAGAGGCGACGGCAACGGCGGCGGCGTGGGCGAATTTGTTGGATGAGCCGACGATAAAGTTATCGAAGGTGTACTCATAGTTGCAGGGTGGGAGAGTCGAGCCGAGGCGGATATCCTCCAGTCTCATTTCCTCATTATAGGTAACAGGCGGGCGGAAGGTGACAGCGATCATATCACCGTCGCCGAGGTTAAATTCCTCGCGCAGCTGATCTTCATAAAACTTACTGCCGCCGCTGTAGCGCAGCTTAACTGTTATCTGTCTCCCCAGAAATTCGGAGAGGTACTCGCGGACGCGTGGAAAGTATTTTTTGGAAAGGAGAGAGTGACGGTATTCCGAGTACATCGACAGCACAGCGGTATCGCCGTCATAGGATTCTGCAACGATGTCGTAGAACATATTTTCCATAACTTCACGTGTCAGCGTTTCTCCGAAGCGACCGAGTACCTTTTTCCAGGCTTTTTCGAGGTCTTCTGTATACGGCATGAATTGCTCCTTGAAGTGATAATTATTTATATTATTATAACATATTTTTGCGTAGATTACAATAGGTTTATTAAAATATATATAATAATTATATATATATAGGGGTGGAGTATTGCGTGCTTCGGGGCTGACTCGAGCGATCGATATCTGTAATCGATGCTTTTGCTGCTGAGGGCTTTCGCCGCCTGCGGGCGGCCAGGGGCTTTCGCCGCCTGCGGGCGGCGACCAGCGCCGCGCGGCGCTGGACCCGCGCCGCCTTTGAAAAGGCGGGCGAAACTTCAAACAAGGG
>CAYXBY010000123.1:0-2571 GCA_964463325.1 uncultured Lachnospiraceae bacterium
GTTTGACCCGCCAAAGGCGGGTCAAACCGTCCCTTCTCTGCTGCGTTGCAGAAAGGGCAAAATCATCGATTACCGCCGACAATCGGTCAAGCCAGCGCCGAAGTATGCAATACTTCACCCCAGCCCCGAGGCTGCAAGCCTCATTCGCCCCGAAGCATGCAATGCTTCACCCCTCAATAATACCGTCCCTCTTTGACGTGAATTATCCTCGCATCGCCGACAGGCACCTCATCACAGCTGGTGATTATTACCTGCCTCTGTACTATATTCTTGAGCAGATAGTCCCGGCGGCGGGAATCCAGCTCGCTGAAAACATCATCCAGCAGCATAACCGGCGACTCGCCTCGCTTGTCACGATTTATGTCACCCTCCGATAGCTTCATTGCCAGCGCTATCGACCGCTGCTGCCCCTGCGAGGCAAATGCCCGCGCCGGGTGCGAATTTAACAGTATGTTGATATCATCCTTGTGCGTACCCCATAGCGTGCTGCCGGCTGCAACCTCACGTGGCAGGTTTTCGGTCAGCAGCTTGAGATAACGCTCCTCTGTGGCGGTAATGTCCTCGTACATGGCCTCTTCATCATGTGATGAACCCGCATAAATAAGCTCCGCCGACTCATTGCCGCCTGTCATATCCTTGAAAAAGTCCGCTACCAGCACTCGCGCACGCTTGACATAGTCCACTCGCATGCGGCTGATGCGCGCCGCCTCATAGGCCAGCTGCGCCGACCAGAACTCTATCGTCGACCTGAAGGTCTCGGGATCCCTCTCGGCGTTCTTGATCAATGCGTTGCGCTGCTTGAGCACCTTGTTGTAGCGCTGAAGCGACGATATATACGCCGGCCGCAGCTGGGACAGCGCAATGTCAAGATAATTTCTCCGCTCCGCCGGGCCATCCTTGACCATCGACAAATGCTCCGGACAAAACAGCACACAGCTGAGATTGCCCACCATCTCCGACATGCGCCTCACGCGCACCTTGTTGTGCTCTATCACGCGGCGAGAGGTGCGGGTCATCATCACAGCTATCTCCTGCGGGCGCAGCGAGTCCTTGTATTGCAGCTCGACCATCGAATGACGGCAGCCAAAGCCTATCATCTCGTTCTCGCCGGCTCCGCGAAACGACTTGCCTATCGAGCACATGTATATCGACTCCAGCAGGTTGGTCTTGCCCTGACCATTATCACCCACCAGCACATTGACGCCCTCCGAAAAGCCGACGCTGGCCTCCGAAATGTTTCTGAAATTGGTGAGGATCACACCGTCTACTACCATAATTTTCTTCCTGTCATGCTATAGGTGCTGTCATTCCTTCATTCTGACGGGCAGCAGCATAAATATCTCCTCGGTAGCCTCGGGCTGCTCGACGGGCTCGATATTCATGCTGGTGAGGGGGCTGGAAAGCGACAGCCTGACCTCGTCGCCGCTGCAGGCGCGGACGCTGTCGATGAGATAGCGGTTGTTGAAGGCGATGAGAATGTTATCGCCGTGATGCTCGATGGGCAGCTCGTCGTAGGTAGCGCCGGCGGATGAATTGGTCGAGATCTTGAGCAGATCATCAGAAAATTCGAGCTTGACGTTGGCGCGAACGCTGCCGGCTATCTTTTCCTCAGTGACCAGCGCAGCGCGCTCGAGCGCCGAAATGAGCGCAGCGCGGGGCAGTGTGGCGTCTATTTTCTGATCGGTGACAATAATGCGATCGTAGTCGATATATTCGCCGTCGACCAGGCGCGAGAAGAAGGAGACGCCATCTATAATAAATACGATGTAGCGGCGGTTGACAAATACCGTCAGCGTGCCCTCCTCGCCGTCGTCGAGCAGCTTCATGAGCTCGTTTATTGTCTTGACGGGGACGATAAATTTGTAATCGAAGACGCGGTCGGGTGCGCTTTTGTTTTCCAGCGCAATGCTTTTGACCGATTTTGACAGCTTAAAGCTGTCGCAGGAGACCAGCGTGAGCGATTCGGCGTTGACCTTAAAATAGCAGCCGTTGAGTATCTGGCGGGGATCCTCGACGCCCATCGAATGGGTGATCTGACCCAGCGTTTTCTTTAGCAGCGCCTGCGGGATGACAAAGCCGCGGTCGCGTATGACGTCCGGAATGGTGGGAAAGTCGCCGGCGGGCAGCGCCGACATACGGTGCGTCGAGCGGCCGCAGGATATCTTGACCGACAAGCGGTCATCGACGTCCAGCTCTATTTCGTCGCCCTCCATGACCCTAATGACCTGATAAAGCTTTTGCGCATTGATAACGCAGCTGCCGGCGGAATAGACCCGCGCCTCGACCATCAGCTTTATTCCCTTTTCGGTGTCGTAGGTCGAGAGCTGGCACTCGCCGTTCTCGCGCGCCTCGATCAGTACGCCCTCAACAGCCGGCATCGTTGCTCTTGTCGATACCGCGCACATCAGCGGCGGAAACACTCCGCACAGCTTCTTTCTGTCAAACACTATCTTCATATCATTTCTCCTGATTTTTTTATTGTACGCAGGGCTCTGCCCTGCACCCGCAAAGGGGGATTTCGCCGCCTGCGGGCGGGTTTGAAGTACTGCGTACTTCGACGCACCCCTCACC
>CAYXBY010000124.1:0-2457 GCA_964463325.1 uncultured Lachnospiraceae bacterium
AAAAAGCGAGTGTTCTTAACAGCCTTTCAAATGCTGTAAGAACACTCGCCATGGTGCGGGCAACAGGACTTGAACCTGCACGGTTTCCCACTGGATCCTAAATCCAGCGCGTCTGCCAATTCCGCCATGCCCGCGGAAAGAGGCATGGCGGAATGTTCCGCACATGCCCGCGGGGGTAGTACATGCCGAACGCTCCGCACATGCCCCGCGGGAGGCCCGGCAAAACGCCGGCCACGCCGCAAGCCAGGCGACAACAGCACGCGCCCGCCCGGTTGGTCTCCGCGCAGCCGGGCAGCCGCGGCGGATCACTCTATCCCCGATAGTTTATCACATTTGACGCAAAATGTCAAGCGCGTCAACTAAATTTCTTGTCGTACCCCTCAATGGCCTCGGTGATGATGCGCTTGGCATCCGCCGCGCCGAGCAGCGAATCGACCGCCGTCGTTTTGCCCTCCAGCTGCTTATAGACGCTGAAAAAGTGCACGATCTCGTCGAAAATGTGCGGCGGCAGACCATCAACCGTCCGTATTCCGCTGTAGGTCGGGTCCGAAAACGGAATTGCTATGATCTTGTCGTCGGTGTCGCCGTTGTCGATCATGCGCATGACGCCGATCGGGTAGGCGCGAATGAGCGTCATGGGGTAGACCGGCGACGACGTGATGACCAGCACATCGAGCGGGTCGCCGTCATCCGCGTAGGTGCGCGGTATGAACCCATAATTTTGGGGGTAGTGCGTCGACGTGTAGAGTACGCGGTCAAGTCGGATCAGGCCGGTTGCTTTGTCCAGCTCATACTTGCAGCTGCTGCCCATCGGGATCTCGATCAGCGCGGAGAAATCCTCCGGAGTGATCAGCTTGGGATCGATGTTGTGCCAAATGTTCATAGTGCCTCCTACTTTTGGTTTTTGTGTCTCACTTGACGTAGTCAAATTCAAAATCATACATCGAAACCGTGTCGCCATCGCGGCAGCCGTGCTGCTCCAGCAGGTCAAAGACCCCCGCGCGCTGAAGGACGCGCTGGAAGTAATTCATCGACTCCCAATCGTCCGGATTGATTTGATTCATAAGACTTATCAGCCACTCGCCCTCGACGATGAACTTGTCATTTTCGCGTCTGACGACCGTTCGCCGCTCGCCTGCCGCGGGCAGCTCGGGCTCGTCCTCAAGCTCGCTCTCGTATATTCGCAGCGGCGGCAGCTCGGCCAGTAGCTGACCGCACACACGGATCAGCTCGTCCAGTCCCTGCCCCGTCGCGGCCGAAACATAGATCAGCGACCGCCCCGTCGAGCGCACAAATTCCTCAAATGCAGCGATGTCGACGGCCTCGCGATCCAGCGCGTCGGTCTTGTTGGCAACGACCAGCTGCGGCCGCGTCGCCAGCTCGGGAGAATAGCGCTCCAGCTCGCCGTCGATATTCTTAATATCCTCAATGACATTCCGCCCCTCGGTCTCGGCGACGTCGACAACATGCAGCAGCAGGCGGCAGCGCTCAATGTGGCGCAAAAAGTCGTGTCCCAGTCCCGCGCCGTCGGCGGCGCCCTCGATCAGACCCGGAATGTCCGCCGCCACAAAGCCGCTTTCCTCGCCGGTGCTGACGACACCGAGATTTGGCGTCAGAGTTGTAAAATGGTAGCCAGCGATCTTAGGCTTGGCGGACGATATGCGCGCCAATATTGACGATTTGCCGACGCTGGGGTAGCCGATCAGGCCAACGTCGGCCAGCATTTTGAGCTCCAGCGACAGCTCTGCCTGCTCGCCGGGCGTGCCGGGCTTAGCGAAATTGGGCACCTGGCGGGTGGGCGTGGCGAAATGCCGGTTGCCCCAGCCGCCGCGGCCGCCGTGGCAGCAGACAAACGGCTGGTCGTCGGACATATCCTTGATGATGCGGCCGGTATCCTTTTGCTTGATGAGCGTGCCGTAGGGGACGCTGATGACAACATCCTCGCCGTTTTTGCCATGGAACTTGGCACCGCCGCCGGGTGAGCCGTTTTGCGCGATGAATTTTCGCTTATAGCGGAAGGCCAGCAGCGTATTTATACCGCGGTCGGCGACGAATACGATATTGCCACCATGGCCGCCGTCGCCGCCGTCGGGGCCGCCGTGCGAGACGTATTTTTCGCGCCGGAACGAGACGGCGCCGTTGCCGCCGTCGCCGGCCTTGACATATATTTGGACATTGTCGATAAACATATATAACCTCCTTCCGCCCGGTGGGCGGGGTTGAAATGCGGCGCATTTCATTGCTTTTTGTGGGTGGTGTTCGCGGGCGGGTTTGAAGTATTGCATACTTCAGCGCGTTTTGCGGGAGCGACCGCGGCTCTTTTTGAGGCATGGCGTGCCTCGTCGCACCCCTCACCCCCTGCCCCCTCTCCCCAGGGAGAGGGGGATTTTTATTTTCTTGTCGGGGGGGATTTCGCCGCCTGCGGGCGGCGACCAGCGCCACGCGGCGCTGGACCCG
>CAYXBY010000125.1:0-2427 GCA_964463325.1 uncultured Lachnospiraceae bacterium
AGGCGGCGCGGGTCCAGCGCCGCGCGGCGCTGGTCGCCGCCCGCAGGCGGCGAAAGCCCCCGGCGCTCCCGTAAAAAAAGCGATGAAACTCACAGCATTTCACTCCCGACACATACAATAGGAGATAATATGAAAGAATCTATTCCGGAATTTTTTGGCTGCATGGTGTTCTCAGAGGACGTCATGCGCGAGCGGCTGCCCGCTGAGGTCTACGCCGCCCTAACTCAGACCATCGCCGACGGCCGCGCGATCGATCCTTCTATCGCAGACACCGTCGCCGAGGCCATGAAAAACTGGGCCATCGAAAAGGGCGCTACGCACTATACACATTGGTTCCAGCCCCTCACCGGCGTCACCGCCGAAAAGCATGAGGCCTTTATCCAGCCCAGCGGCCGCTGTCGTGTGATAATGGAATTTTCAGGCAAGGAGCTGATACGCGGCGAGGCGGATTCGTCCTCCTTCCCCACAGGCGGCCTGCGCGCCACCTTTGAGGCTCGCGGCTATACCGCCTGGGATCCCGCCTCGTATGCCTTTGTCAAGGACGGCTCGCTGTTCATCCCGACCGCATTCTGCTCCTATTATGGTGCCGCGCTGGACACCAAAACGCCGCTGCTGCGGTCGCTTGACGCCGTCTCGATGCAGGGACTGCGCATTTTGCGCCTGTTCGGTGACACGACCACCACACGCGTCAACGCCGAGATCGGCGCGGAGCAGGAATATTTTCTCATCGATAAAAAAATGTTCGAGCGGCGGCGGGATCTGTTCTATACCGGCCGCACGCTGCTCGGCGCCCGCGCGCCCAAGGGTCAGGAGCTGGACGACCACTATTTCGGCGCCATCAAGCCGCGCGTGCGCGAGTTTATGCAGGAGCTGGACGTCGAGCTGTGGCGGCTGGGCATCAACGCCAAAACGCGCCACAACGAGGCCGCGCCCGCCCAGCACGAGCTGGCGCCCGTCTACACCACCACAAATCTGGGTGTCGACCAAAACCTGCTCATTATGGAGCTCATGAAAAAGATAGCTGACCGCCACGGCCTGACCTGCCTGCTGCACGAAAAGCCGTTTGAGGGCGTCAACGGCTCGGGCAAGCACAACAACTGGTCGCTGTCGGCGGGCGGGCAAAACCTGTTTGATCCCGGGCGGACACCGGCCGAAAACGGTCGTTTTCTGCTCATGCTGACGGCGGTCATTCGCGCCGTCGACGACTATCAGGATCTTTTGCGGCTGTCCGTCGCCTCGGCGGGCAACGACCATCGACTGGGCGGCTTTGAGGCGCCGCCGGCGATAATTTCGATGTTTGTCGGCGAGGAGCTGGAGGGCGTCATCGATTCCATCATCGAGGGGCGCAGCTACAGCGACGCCGGGCGGCGCTACATGGATCTCGGAATTCCGTCCATTCCCGTCTTCCGCAAGGACAACACCGACCGCAATCGAACCTCGCCATTTGCCTTTACCGGCAAGAAGTTTGAGTTCCGCATGCCGGGCTCGTCGCAGAACATGGCGATGCCGAATATCGTGCTCAACACGGCGGTGGCCGAGTCGCTTCGCGTCTATGCCGACGAACTGGAGGCCGCAGATGATCTCAGCCCGGCGCTGACGCAGCTGCTGCGTCGCGAGCTGACGGCGCATCGGCGCATAATCTATTCCGGCAACGGCTACAGCGACGAGTGGGTGGCCGAGGCGGCGCGGCGCGGGCTGCTCAACGTCAAGGATTCGCCGTCCATCTTCCCGGTGCTGACGGCGCCCAAAAATGTGGCGCTGTTCGGGCGGCACATGGTCATGAGCGAGACCGAGCTGCGTTCGCGTCAGGAGATAATGCTTGAAAATTACTCAAAAATAGTTAATATAGAAGCGCTTACCATGATAGAAATGGTAAGCAGGGAAGTGATACCCGCAGTGAGTCGATATATAGGTCGGCTGAGCGAGTCGGCGCTGACGCGGCGGACGCTGGATGCGACGCTGGATTGCAGTGTCGAGCTGGAGATTGCGGGCAAGCTTTCGGGGCTGAACGTGCAGGCACTGCGGTGTCTGACGCAGCTTAAGGAAGCGGAATCGCGTGCGGCGACGCGGCGCGGCGAGCTTGAGCTGGCGGAGCACTATCGAGACGAGGTTCTGCCGGCGATGGAGGAGCTGCGCGAGTACGTTGACGCCATGGAGACGCTGACCGACGCGGCTGAGTGGCCGTATCCGACGTATGGGGATCTCATGCTGAGGGTTTAGTTGAAGTATTGCATACTTCAGCGCCATTTGAGGCTTGCAGCCTCGGGGCTGGGATGAAGCATTGCATACTTCGGCGCTGGCTTGACCGATTGTCAGCTGTAATCGATGGTTTGACTCTTTCTGTCTCGTGACAGAAAGAGTCGGAAAGAACACGCCGCGGGGGAGGAACCCTTAGTTCCTCCCCCCGGAGCCCCCCACTTCTGCTTA
>CAYXBY010000126.1:0-2261 GCA_964463325.1 uncultured Lachnospiraceae bacterium
CATTTCAGCTAAAAAAAGGCGATTCATTATGTTTTAAGGCGGATGTAGCTCATTCCTATAAAAACACAGGAGCGGCAACAGCATATTTAAGCATGATTATTTATTATTCAAAAAAATAAGATACCGTTCAACGTAAGAAAACTCGGCATCTGCTTTTGAGGCAGATGCCGAGCCGGCCACCGGGACGGGGCTGATCGCCAGGCACATCGCCCGCTCCGCTGACCATATTGAAGCCACGGATGCCTCCGCGGAGATGATCGAGCAGGCAAAGCAGGGCGTGCAGTCCACCAAGCTCCACTTTTCGGTGCAGAATATGTTCTGTCTTCCCTATGCTGACCAGTCCTTCGATGTGGTCATTGTGTCAAACGCTCTGCATATTGTGCGGGAGCCGGAAAAAGCGTTGGCGGAAATCAAACGGGTGCTCAAAGATGACGGTGTGCTGATCGCCCCCACCTTTACCCACGCCGGCAACGACTTTTGGGGCAATGTAAAAGCGTTTTTCATGAAGCTGGTGGGCTTCCGCCAGTACAGCAAATGGTCAAGCGAGAGCTATTTGGATTTTTTGCGGAAGCATGGGTGGAATGTGCAGAAAAGCGCAGTTTTGAAGGCCAGCTTCCCGCTGACTTATGCGGAATGTGTGAAAGCAGAAGCATTATGAAACCGAATTATAAGAATTGGGTGGTGAAGCAACGGCGTGTCGATTGCGGCACTGATCGTCCTTGACTTTTGCGGACTTTGTGCAAAAATGTGAAAACGCGCGTCCGAGGGCAATTGCATTCCCTCCGTATATATGTTATAATGAAGCAACGCTCCCACTGTGAGCTTACATAACCAACCATCTCCCAAGGAGGCTATATGAAAAAACATCTGTGGCTCAAGATAGTTATCGGCGTCGCAGCGGCGGTGCTGCTGGCAGCGATACTGCTCGTGGTGCTCCTGACGGTGACGGAATATCGTCCCGAGGCGCGTCAGGACGCCGAATTGCTTCAAATGCGCGACGGCGAGTCGGTGTCGATCGGCAAAAGTCTGACTATATACAGCTGGAACATCGGCTATGCGGGGCTGGGCGCGTCGTCCGACTTTTTCATGGACGGCGGCAGCAAGGTCAGCCCCACCGACGACGAGGTGGCTCAAAATCTGGCCGCCATTCAAGATTTTATTGCTTCAAATCCTGCGGACGCATGGCTGCTTCAGGAGGTGGACGTCGATTCCGCCCGCACCGGCCGCGTCAACGAGCTTGAGACCGTCGCCGAGGTATATCCCGGCAGCTATGCGCTGGCATATAATTACAAATGCGCACTCGTTCCCTATCCGCTGCCGCCCATCGGGCGCGTTTCGGCGGGCATTGCGACGCTGACGAGCGGTCACGTCACCTCAACCCCCGAGCGCGTCGCGCTTCCCTGCCCCTTTTCGTGGCCGATCAGAACGGCAAATCTCAAGCGCTGCCTGCTGATAACGCGACTTGCGGTCGAGGGCAGCGAGCGCGAGCTGGTGCTGGTCGATCTGCACCTTGAGGCCTACGACGACGGCGATGGCAATCTGGCGCAGACCCGCATTTTGATGGAGCTTTTGCAGCAGGAATACGAGCGCGGCAATTATGTTATCGCCGGCGGCGATTTCAACCGCACCTTCCCCGGCATGCTTGACGCCTTCCCGGTGCGCGACGGCGTCTGGACGCCCGGCGTCATGGAGAATGACGTCCTGCCGGAGGGCTTTACGTATGCTTTTGACGGCGAGCGCGCCTCCTGCCGTCTGCTTGACAGCCCGCTGAGTGAGGACAGCCAGCTTTACGTACTGGACGGCTTTATAGTCTCGCCCAACGTGCGCGTGGAGCGGGTTGAGGCGGTCGCGCTTGGCTTTGAGCACTCAGATCACGAGCCGGTGCGCTTGAGCGTCACGCTGCTGCCGTGAGGGTGGGGTGAAGCATTGCATGCTTCGACGCTGACTCGACCGATCGATATCTGTAATCGATGTTTTCGCCATTTCTGCACCGCGGCAGAAATGGCGAAAGAACGCGCCGCGGGGGAGGAACCCTTAGTTCCTCCCCCCGGAGCCCCCCACTTCTGCTTAGTACGTCCCGACCGGCGTTTATCATGCCGCAAATGAGAATTGGACAAAAAAATTGCCGTGGGCGTCAGCTCACGGCAATTCTCATTTGCGGCACCGGCTGTCGGAGGGTTCGGCCCCATCTTTTGGGGCCGATGACGTCAGAAAGCGTTGCTTCACGGCTCCTCCGCCTTGATAAGCGCCTTACGTCGTGG
>CAYXBY010000127.1:0-2100 GCA_964463325.1 uncultured Lachnospiraceae bacterium
CCCCGGCCTCCCGGTGGAGGTGAGGGGGCAATGAAGCATGTGATACTTCACTTCCCCCTCGGTCTGACAAGGCACTTTTTGTCGAATCCAATGAGATCCTCCCGCCCGGCGCGGTGCAGCGCCTCGCGCACCAGCGGTGCATTCTCGCGCCGCGTCGGCTGGAGCAGCGCCCGCTGGAGGCGCTTTTCATGCTCGTCCGCGACGTAGACCCGCTTGCCGCTGAAGGGGTCGAGCCCCGTGTAATACATGACCGTCGAGGCCGTGCCCGGCGTGGGATAAAAATCCTGCACCTGCTCGGGCGAAATGCCGTCCCGCTTGAGCCGGCAGGCCAGCGCGATGGCATCCTCGAGCGTCGAGCCGGGATGCGACGACATGAGATACGGCACGATATACTGCTCCCGTCCCGCCTCGGCGCACAGCCTGAAATATCTGGCCTTGAAGCGCTCAAAAACCGAATAATCCGGCTTGCCCATGCAGCTCAGCACATGCGCCGAGCAGTGCTCGGGCGCCACCTTGAGCTGTCCGCTGACATGATCGTTGACCAGCTTGCGGAAAAAATCATCGCTGCGGTCGAGCAGCATATAGTCGTACCGTATGCCCGACCGGATAAATACCCGCTTGACCCCCGGCACTGCCTCGATGCGTCGCAGCAGCTCGACGTACTCGCTGTGATCCACCTCGAGATTTTTGCAGGGCGTCGGTGTCAGGCAGCGGCGGCTCGGGCAAACTCCTGACTCTAACTGCTTTTGGCAGGCCGGGCGGCGGAAATTGGCCGTCGGGCCGCCGACATCGTGAATGTACCCCTTAAAGCCGTCAAGCTGTGTCAGCTTTTTGGCCTCGGCTACGCAGCTCTCGATGCTGCGCGAGCGCACCGACCGCCCCTGATGGTAGGCAATGGCGCAAAACGCGCAGGCGCCAAAGCAGCCGCGGTTGTGCGTTATCGAAAATTTGACCTCCTCAATGGCCGGCACGCCGCCCGCCGCGCGGTACATGGGGTGATAATCCCGCACGAACGGCAGCGCATATACTCTATCCAGCTCGTCGCGCTCGAGCGGCGGCATGGGCGGGTTGGCGACCAGCAGTCGCCCGCCGCTATAGCGCTCGGCGATCGCGCCGCCATAGGCTGCGTCCTGGTTATTGTACTGCACCGCAAACGCGCGGGCGTAGTATGCCTTGTCCGTCTTCAGCTGTTCAAAATCCAGCGTATCGACCAAAGGATAGTGCACCCGGTCTCCCTCTCGGCCGACCCACACCGTGCCGCGCAAGTCGCGTATCTTGTGTATCGGTATGCCGCGGTCGAGCAGACGCGCCAGCCGCAGAAGTATGTTCTCGCCCATGCCGTAGGTCAGCAGATCGGCGCCTGAATCGATCAGCACCGAGGCGCGCACGCGGTCGTCCCAGTAGTCGTAATGCGCAAATCGGCGCAGAGACGCCTCAAGTCCGCCTAATATCACCGGGACGTCCCCCCACGCCTCGCGTATGCGGTTGGTGTAGACGATGCAGGCGCGATCCGGCCGCAGTCCCGTCCGCCCGCCGGGCGAATAATAATCATACTTGCGTCGGCGACGCGCTACCGTGTAGTGCGCCACCATTGAATCTATGTTGCCAGCGCTGACCAGAAAGCCCAGCCGCGGTCGCCCAAACCGCCGAAAATCCTCGGCACTGTGATAATCCGGCTGCGCTAACATCGCGATCCGAAATCCTGCGTCCTCCAGCACGCGGCAGATGAGCGCCGCGCCAAACGACGGATGGTCAATGTACGCATCCCCGCACACATATACAAAATCCGGCGCGTCCCAGCCGCGCTCCGCCATCTCAGCCGCGCTGACCGGCAAAAATTCATGGTTCATAAATAATCTCCTAATTTATTGCAGGGCTCTGCCCTGCACCCGCCAGGGACCTTTTTGAAAAAAGGTCCCTGGACCCCCAAAAACTTTCAAACAAGTGGGATATGAGTCTATTGGATTCCCGCAAAGCCTCATTAAAGCCGTTTTTTGAATTCCGCAAGCCTCCGGGCACCCGTAAGACTTTATCTCTCCCCAATGATGGTTCATAAATAATCTCCTAATTTATTGCAGGGCTCTGCCCTGCACCCGCCAG
>CAYXBY010000128.1:0-2086 GCA_964463325.1 uncultured Lachnospiraceae bacterium
GAGAGAGACGGCGACAGCGTCAAGGTGGGCGCCGGCAACGTGGTCGACCGTGACGGCTTTCTCTTCCTTGCCCGTGCGGGTGCGGATTTTGTCAAGGTCGGCATCGGCGGCGGCTCCATCTGCATAACGCGCGAGCAAAAGGGCATTGGCCGCGGACAGGCTACCGCACTGATCGAGGTCGCCGCCGCGCGCGACGAATATTTCAAAGAGACCGGCATCTATGTCCCCATCTGCTCCGACGGCGGCATCGTGCACGATTATCACATGACGCTGGCGCTGGCCATGGGCGCCGACTTTATGATGCTGGGGCGCTATTTTGCCCGCTTTGACGAGAGCCCGACCAACAAGCTGTTTGTCAACGGCACCTACGTCAAGGAATATTGGGGCGAGGGCTCCAACCGCGCCCGCAACTGGCAGCGCTACGATCTCGGCGGCAAGACCGGACTGGCCTTTGAGGAGGGCGTCGATTCGTATGTCGTCTACGCCGGCTCGCTGCGCGACAACGTGGCGCGTAGCCTGCACAAGGTCAAGTCGACCATGTGCAACTGCGGCGTGACCAACATCCCCGATCTGCAAAAGAACGCCCGCATGACGCTGGTGTCCTCCACCAGCATAGTCGAGGGCGGCTATCATGATGTTATTTTGAAATCCACAAATTCCAATATGAGATAACAAGGAGCTTCACAATGGAAAACAAAAAATGGGTGGCCGGCTGGGGGGCATCTATCTCCTATGTCTGCCAGAATCACACTGACTATATTAAGGATCAGACCTTCCGCTACGTCATTTTCCCGACCATGAACGGCGAGGCGCTTCGCCTGCACTTCTCCAACCAGTACGGCACTGAGGACGCCATCATAGACAAGCTGTATGTGGCGCGGCGCACCACAGGTGAGTACATCGATCCCGAGACCAACGTCGCAGTGACGTTCGGCGGGCAGACCAGCGTTACCGTTCCGGCGGGCGGCACTGTCGTGTCCGACCCTGTCAGCTTTAGCGTTCGCGCGGGCGAGGAATTTGACGTCAGCATGTATTTCGGTCATCTCACCCAGCTCATGACGGGACATTCCAACAACGGCTATTACATCAAAAAATACTACGGCAAGGGCGACTGGGCAGCCGACGCCTGCGTCCCGCTTGAGGAATACGGCGAGAATGGCCCTTATGTCATGCTCAACACCATTGATTTCCTTGCCAACGAGGACTGCCGCGCCATTATCGCCTTTGGCGATTCCATCACGGCGCAGCCCTGGCCGGATTGTCTGGCGCACCGCATTTACGAGCTCGGCATACGCAACCGCGCCGTCATCCGCAAGGGCATCGGCGGCGGGCGCATACTGCGCGAGTACCGTTATCGCATCAAAAAGCACTGGGGCGAGGCCGGCATTAAGCGCTTTGAGCGCGATATCTGCCAGGCGGGCGCCGATCGTGTGTTCGTGCTGCACGGCATAAACGACCTGATCCATCCCGGTGTAAACAACCGTCTGTGCCCCATGAGCGAGCTGCCGACGGCGGATGAGATGATCTCGCAGGGCTACATGAAGTACATAGAGATAGCCCACAAGCACGGCATGAAGATATATCTCGCCACCATTCTGCCCTGCCCGCGCTGCATGAACGACGACGGCATTCGCGAGCAGATCCGCTGCACTGTCAACGACTGGATCCGCACCTCGGCGCCCTGCGACGGCGTGATCGATTTTGAGGCTGCCGTTTGGGACGAAAACGACCACAAGCAGCTCAAGGCGGAGTATGACAGCGGCGACCATCTGCATCCCAGCCTTGCCGGTGCGCAGCACATGGCGGACAGCATTCCGGAGGAATATTTCACCACAGCGTGGTGAGTGGATGAAGTATTGCGTACTTCGGTGCTCATGAGGCTTGCAGCCTCGGGGCTGGGGGGAAGTATTGCATGCTTCAGGGCTGGGTTGACCGATTGTCAGCGGTAAGACGATTCTTTGTACTTTCTGTCTCGTGACAGAAAGTACCAAAGAACACGCCGCGGGGGAGGAACCCTTAAGTTCCTCCCCACGGACCCCCCACTTCTGCTTAGTACGTCCCGACCGGCGTTTATCATGCCGCAAAT
>CAYXBY010000129.1:0-1972 GCA_964463325.1 uncultured Lachnospiraceae bacterium
ATGATCCAATGCCGTGCCACAGCTCTCGCTTCGCACGACTCGCAATCAACCCTCTCGAGGTGACAGCTTGACTATTATATCACACTACCACGCCTTTGTCAAGGGGTTTTCGCAAAGTTTTTTAATTTTTTTCGAGTTTTTTCTCGCACCGCCTCAAAAACAGGTCATTTTATCCCGCTCTCCCGACGGCTCAGTTATAATACCACTTTGTTGTGCCTTTGTCAAGGGGTTTTTGAAATTTTGTCGGAATTATTTTCAAAAAGCATCCGATTCCGATAAAAGTCGGGCGTTATCCGGGTAAATATCGCCGCAATAGCGCCCAACCTCTTGAAAAAACGTGCAAAATGTGCTATAATAGTGTCACGCCATGGTCTCGGGCAGCTTGCGCCCGCCGAGCAGGTGGAAATGCAGGTGCTTGACCGACTGGCAACCGTCATCGCCGCAGTTTGTGATGACGCGGTAGCCGTTTGTCAGTCCAGCCGCGGCGGCAATGCGTGGAATGGCCTCAAAAATGTGCGCGACCTCGACACTGTTATCGGCGTCAATGGCATCGGCGCAGCAAATGTGCTTTTTGGGCACGATGAGAATGTGTACCGGCGCCTGGGGGTTGATATCCTTAAAGGCGTAGACGTTTTCGTCCTCATAGACGCGGCCGGAGGGTATATCGCCGGCAATTATTGAACAAAACAGGCAATCCATAAAAGCTCTCCTTTTATTATATCAAATATTACAAACTAATTTTATCACAGGCTGCGCGTGCTGTCAATAGCATCGGCAGTCAAAATTTGGCGAGGTGAAAATAATGAAGCTTGACATCTCACAAGATCTGTGGAGCTATCTTGAGGGCGAGCGCCGCCCGATCGTGATCTACGGCATGGGGAACGGCGCCGACAAGGTCATCGAGGTGTGTCGCGCGCGCGGCATCGAAATATCCGATTTTTACGCCAGCGACGCCTTTGTGCGCGGGCAGGCCTTCCACGGCAAGACCGTGCTGACATATTCGCAGGTGCGCGAAAAGTATGGCGACGGCAATTTTATCACGCTTATGTCCTTTGCCACGCGGCTGGACGACGTCATTGCCAACGTGCGTCGCATCGCCGCCGAAAACGAGCTGTACGCACCCGACGTGCCCGTCAGCGGCAACGAGCTGTTTGACATGCGCTTTTTCGAAAAATACGAGGCCGACATGGACGACGTCTGCGACCGACTGGCCGACGACGTCTCGCGGCAAGCCTATCGCGACATCATCAGCTACAAGCTGACCGGCCGCATCGACTATCTGCTCCGCTGCGAGCACCCGCGCGAGGAGCTATTCGGCAGCCTGCTGCATCCCGAGGGCTACCGTGCCTTTGCCGACCTCGGCGCCTATACCGGCGACACCGTCCGCGAGCTGCTGGACTACGCGCCCGGGCTTAAGTACGTCTTCGCGCTCGAGCCGGACGTCAAAAACTACAAAAAGCTGCTGCGCTACGCCGAGGGCGAGTCGCGTTGCAGCATCGCCGCGCTCAACGTGGCCGCCTGGTCAGAGCCCTGTGAGCTGACCTTCGACTGCTCCGGCAATCGCAATTCCAACATCGGTGCCGGCCGCCGCACGACCGCCGTCGAGGCTGACACGCTCGACAGCATACTGCACGGTCTGCCTGTCGACTACATAAAATACGACGTCGAGGGCTCGGAAATGCAGGCGCTCTTCGGCTCTGCCGAAACATTGCGACACCACGCGCCCGAGCTGTGCGTCTCGCTCTACCACCGCAGCGAGGACATCTTCCTGCTGCCCATGCTGATCGACCACCTCTGCCCCGGCTACAAAATGTACCTCCGCCGCGGCCGCTACATCCCCGCTTGGGACATCAACCTGATAGCAATTAGATGATAGTATTCGGGGCTCTGCCCCGGGACCCCGGCAGGGGACTTTTGAAAAAGTCCCCAGAAAACCCCAAAAAATAAAAAATAATAGAGGGGCAAAAACAAT
>CAYXBY010000130.1:0-1832 GCA_964463325.1 uncultured Lachnospiraceae bacterium
CTTAGCCATGGGAGCCAGGCAGTTGGTGGTGCAGGAAGCAGCAGAGATGATCTGATCGTCAGCGGTCAGAGTCTCGTTGTTAACGTTGAAGACGATGGTCTTGAGGTCATTGCCTGCGGGAGCAGAGATAACGACCTTCTTAGCGCCGGCGTTGATGTGAGCCATGGACTTCTCCTTGGAGCAGTAGAAGCCGGTGCACTCGAGAACGACGTCAACACCCAGAGCGCCCCAAGGGCAGTTGTTAGCGTCCTTCTCAGCGTAGATCTTGATCTCCTTACCGTCGACGATGATGGAGTTCTCAGTAGCGGTAACGGTGTGAGCGTTCTCGCCGATTCTGCCGCAGTAGGAGCCCTGAGCGGTATCATACTTGAGCAGGTGAGCAAGCATAGCGGGAGCGGTCAGGTCGTTGATAGCAACTACCTCATAGCCCTCAGCTCCGAACATCTGGCGGAAGGCCAGGCGTCCGATACGGCCAAAGCCGTTGATTGCAACTTTTACAGACATTTTGGAAATCCTCCGTATTAAAATATTTTTATTATCCTGATAGTATAGGGCAGATCATTCCCACCCAAATATATATTATAACTCAAAGTTTCCAAATATACAATAGCTTTGATGAAATTTTATCAAAGATTGTTAGTTTGCAAATGATTCTGATACTCAAAACGCAGTTTGTGTGCAAAATCACAATGAATTTGCTCTCCCGGCGTCAGTTTTTGCGGCTGATACTGTGCCAATGGCGCTTTTTTGAGCGGAGGCGTCGCGCCTCGCGCAGCGTCAGGCCGACAAAAGCCGGTAGCGCGGCAGCACGGCGCAGTCGTGTGGGCTGCATGACGAGCCGCCACAGCCATTCGAGCCCGGCCTGCCGCACCTGCTTCGGTGCGCGGCGCACCCTCCCCGCCCAGACGTCGACCGAGCCGCCCAGTGCCATGGCGACTCGGACATCGGGCAGACGGTGGCGGTTTTGGGCCAGCCAGCGCTCCTGACGTGGCGAGCCGAGGCAGACTATCAGCAGCCCGGCGCCCGAGGAGTTTATTTCGTCAATGACGGACGCCCCATCGGCGCTGTCGGGATCAAAATAGCCATGCCGCGTGCCGCATATGCGCAGTCCGGGGATGTCGGCGTTCAGCGCCCGTGCGGCATATTGCGCGACCGGTGGATGCTCTTGCCCGCCAAGCAAAAATGCGCCGATGCCGTGCTGTGCGGCCAGCTGCAGTGCCGCCTCGCCCAGCTCAATGCCGGGTATCCTTTCGGGCAGCGGGCAGCCGAGTCGACGTGCCGCCCAAACAGTGCCGACGCCGTCGGCTACGTTGAGGTCTCCAGCGTTAAGCAGACGTCGCACCTCGGTGTCGTGCGCACTTCGATAGAGCATTTCCGGGTTGATCGTAAAAACTGCCAGCAGCGCGGCGGCGGGTTCAGTCAACGCACGCTCGATACGAGCGATTGCATCGTCCCGACTGACGGCGTCCAGCCTGACGGACAGTATGTGGCACATTTCATCCATTATTTTGTTTTTTCCTCCTTGACAATACGGCGATTATGCTATATAATAAACTGATATTATAATGAGTTACTATTATATATTTTATGCAAACAGGTTTGAGGCAGCACCGGAGCGGTGTAATACACTGCCCAGACTACGAAAGGTGAAAAATGGCACAGGATAAAAAAATGGTAGAGCAGATCACGTCCATGGACGTTGATTTTGCTCAGTGGTACACGGATGTTGTGAAAAAGGCAGAGCTGGCCGATTATTCGGGCGTCAAGGGCTGCATGGTGATCCGCCCCTACGGCTACGCCATCTGGGAGAATATCCAGCACGATCTGGACGC
>CAYXBY010000131.1:0-1722 GCA_964463325.1 uncultured Lachnospiraceae bacterium
TCGCCCGCGGGTGCTGGTCAGCTATACGCGTGAGCCGTATGTCTACGGGCCGGGCAACGTGCGCGTAACGTTCGATTCTGATATCCGAACGAGTTTATTCCAAACACAGCTGGACGCGGCGCATGTGCCGGATATCAGCGCGGTACAAAGCCCCGGCGAACGCGTGCTGGAAATCAAATACGATGCATTTTTGCCGGAGGTCATTGCCGGGGTGCTGCGCACGCATGCGCTGCGGCCGCAGGCGTTTTCCAAATATGGAATTTGCCGAAGATTTGGATGAAATATAAGCAAAAAAGGAGTCAATTGCATGAATTTCAACGATATTTTTAAGTCCAGTTTTCTACAAAGTATTTCCGAGTTTTCTGTGCTCGACACCGCGCTCGGCATGGCCGTGGCGCTGATCATCGGGCTGTTTATTTTCTTTGTCTACCAAAAGACCCTGACGGGTGTGCTGTATTCCGGCGGCTTTGCGCTGACGCTGGTGGGGCTGTCGCTCGTCACGACGCTGGTTATCATGGCCGTCACGTCCAACGTGGTGCTCTCGCTGGGTATGGTGGGCGCGCTGTCCATCGTCCGCTTCCGCACCGCCATCAAAGAGCCGGTGGAGATCGTGTTTTTGTTCTGGTCGCTGGCCGTGGGTATTGTCATCGGCGCGGGAATGATCCCGCTGGCGGTCATCGGTTCGGCCATCATCGGGGTGGTTTTGCTGCTGTTTGCCAACCGTAAGGTACGCAACCAGCCGTATATCCTCGTTCTGAGCTGCGAGCAGGAATCAGCAGAGGAGCAGGCAGTGGCGCTTTTGAAAAAGACCGCCGGGAAGTTCGTGGTAAAGGCCAAGACCATCAACCCCGCCGGTCTGGAGCTGACGGTGGAGGTTCGCACGAAGGAGGCGTCGACCGGCTTTGTCAACGCACTGGCGCAGCTGCCGGGCGTGACAAACGCCACGCTTGTCAGCTATAACGGAGAATATCTGTCGTGACGCGGGGATAAGGCTATGCTCGAACATCGACTGACGAAGGCGGCAATCGTGGTGCTGATGCTGCTGGCTGTGGCCGCGTGCATATGCGCGGTGGGCTTTTCCGCGCAGCTGACGCAGCAAGGCGATGCCGTTGTTAACATGGATTATGAAAAGGCGCTGTTTGATACCGAGCAGATGATCGAGATCGACATTCTTATGGACGAAGATGAGTGGCAGGCAATGCTCGATGGGGCAATGGAGGAAGAATATTCTGTGTGTGACGTGAACGTCAACGGCGAGCAGTTTTACCGTGTTGGCATTCGCCCGAAGGGCAACACCAGTCTGAGCGCCATTGCCAACGACCCGACGACCGACCGCTACAGCTTTAAGCTGGAATTCGACCAATTTGTCGACGGGCAGACTTGCTTTGGTCTGGATAAGCTGGTTCTCAACAACAATTATGCCGACGCGACAAATATGAAAGAAGCGCTGGTGTACGATATGTTCCGGTATCTGGGCGCGGATGCATCACTGTACAACTACGCAAAAATCAGTGTCAACGGGGAATACTGGGGCGTATATCTGGCGTTGGAGGCAGTGGAGGACAGCTTTTTGCTGAGAAACTACGGCTTGCAGTCCGGCGCGCTGTATAAGCCGGAGGGAATGCAGATGGGCGCTATGGGCCAGATGATGGATCTTCAGCTGCCGCAGCCGCCGCAGGGCGGCGAGGACGTTGGCGGCGAAGCACCGATGCAGCAGCCGCC